>JAICSB010000026.1 GCA_025937115.1 Pseudonocardiaceae bacterium
ACCAGCGCAATCCGCAACGTCGAGCTTCCCTTGGTCTACGCCGGGGTGCGAGCTCGACGCAATTGTGCCCGGCGGGCCCTGGAGCAGGTCGGTCTGGGCGAGCGCCAGAAGCACATGCCCAATGAGCTCTCCGGCGGTCAGCAGCAACGGGTGGCGATCGCACGGGCGCTGATCAACGATCCCGCGATTCTGCTTGCCGATGAGCCCACGGGCAACCTGGACACCGCCTCCAGCATCGAAATCATGAAGTTGCTCGGTGCGCTCAACGACGCCGGTCGCACGATCGTGATCATCACCCATGAAGAGGAAGTTGCCCGGTTCGCCAAGCGAGTTGTGCGGATGCGCGACGGGTACATCGAGAGTGACCAGCGACAGCGGGCCCGGACGGAAGTCAGTGGGATTTCCTTGATGGACAGCGGGCTGCCGCAGGCGAGAGTCAGCACATGAGGCTACGGGAGGCGGTTTTCATCGCGCTGCGTGCGGTGGCCGCGCACCGGCTGCGTTCCGCGCTTACCATGCTCGGGCTCATCATCGGAGTCTCGGCGGTGATCCTGCTGACCGCCGTTGGTAACGGGGTGCAGGAATCGGTCAATGCGCGTCTCCAACCGCTGGCCAGCCTGATCACCATCGTGCCCACTACCGGGAACATCCCCGGAGGACCCGCCCCGAGAAACCTGACCGACGCCGATGCCGATGCACTGCAGAAGGCACCTGACATCGTCGCCGTCATCCCGGAGGTGACCGCCCCCTGGCTGATCAAGACCGTTACCCCCGCCTCAGCCGCCCAGTCACTGGGCGCCGTCGTCGGTTCCACCGACCGCTGGCTGGAAGTGAACGATCGGGATATGGAGGCCGGGTCGTTCTTTGACGAGGCCCAGGTCCGCTCCGCCGCGAGAGTGGTAGTGCTGGGGACCACCACGGTGGACAACCTGTTCGGCGGCGACTCCGCTGTTGCCCTGAGTAGCAGGGTCCGGATTAACAGCCAGACCTTCAAGGTCATCGGGGTGATGCAGTCCGCCGGTCTGCCGGACGACAAGGACGTGGTCATGCCGCTGAACAGCGCACGCAACTATGTCGTCGGTCACGGCGACATTCTCAACCATGCCACGGTGCAAGCCGCATCAGTGGCAGCCGTACCCGCCGCGCAGGAGGAGGTGAACAACATCCTCGATGCCCGGCACCGGATCACAAACCCGGCAACTCGGGATTTCGAGGCCCAATCCCTGACGACCTCCATCACCACTCAGAGTCAGATATTTCAGCTTCTCAGCTTGTTCACCGTTGCCGTCGCTACAATTTCCCTGATCGTCGGCGCAATTGGGATTCTCAACATCATGCTGGTCTCGGTCACCGAACGAACCCGCGAAATCGGGATCCGCAAAGCGATCGGCGCCACCAACCGCGCGATACTTAACCAGTTCCTCGTCGAGTCCATCGTTCTGGCCGGCGTCGGCGGGCTCATCGGCGTCGTCATCGGAGTCGGACTGTCCGCCCTCGGCGGCATCCTCGCGCCCGCCTTCGCGCCCTACCTTGGCTCCACCTTCGCCGGGTTCGCGCCCATCGTGACGGTTCTCCCCGTGGTGGCGTCGTTCGTGATCAGCCTCACGATCGGGCTCATCGCCGGTGGCTACCCGGCCTACCGCGCCGTCCGGTTACGTCCCGTCGAAGCACTCAGATACCAATAACAGGCTGTGCTCCAGCTATGGCGACGCGGCCGACCGGACGCAATCAGCCGGTGGACGCGCACGCCAACCTTTTTCCACTCGCTAGCTGGCCCTTGGGCCGTGGCCTCGGATCCGGCGCTGTGGCGGGCGCAGCGCCGGCGCGATCCCCGAGGTCCTGGGGGCGACTCCCCGGTGCGGGCCGGGTCACGGCGGGTGGTGGTCTGCCACCGGGACCAGCTGGACAACTCCCGCGAATGATCAAGGCCAGTACATCTATCGCAGTACATCTATCGCGGTAGACCTAACGGCGGATAATTCTCGAATTAATAAAGGCCTAAGCACGCCTGAAGATCGTTGCAAGGGTGCACTCGTAGCGTCCTGTCCGTGAGCACAGGGCTCACTTCGAGGAAGGTGCTGTCACGGACGCGCCGCGGGTGAGTTTGCGCCCCGGCACCGCAGGCGGCGACGGTCTTCTGCCTCGGATCGATTCGTACCGCTGACCTTCCCAGGCGAGGGGGTATTTCGTGGCAGACGCGTCCGCGATTAGTCCGAGTGATCAGGAGCGCGGGGTTGCCCGTCAGGCTCTTCGCCCTATCGACCAGATGCTGCGGTGTCACGGGAACGCGTCCCGAAGGGACCTGGTCATGGTCGCCCCGGTCGGACGCTCCGTGTTCGCCCAACAGGAGTTCGAGCCGTCGTTAGACCTAGATCGCTGGTCCGACCTGTTGGCCGTCTTGGCGCGGAAACATCAAGTTCCGGGGGTTCAGCTCGCCATCCACCTCGGCGGCGAGACGGTGGCGATCGAGGTCGGTGAGGTGGAATACCGAACAGGGCACCAGGTTACCCGAGATGCGGCCTTCCCCATCGGGTCGCTCAGTAAGACGTTTACGGCAACTTTGGCGATGATCCTGGTAGCCGACGGAGATCTCGACCTCGACGCTCCGCTCGGTGAGCACCTGCTTGAGCTGGGCGACCTTGGAAATGACCTCACTCTTCGCCAGGTCTTGAGCCATACAGGAGGTCTCGCCGCCGGACCCGACTCAGAGGAGGTGCTCGGCAGTTCTATACGGCGCTATGTCCTGGACCACTGCTGCCGCCACAACTTGGTTCTGCCGCCTGGCACCGGCTTCTCCTACTCGAACATCGGCTACGCCTTGGTCGGCCACCTGATCGAAACCATCACTGGTATGAGCTGGTGGGAGGCCATGGAGTCGATCTTGCTATGGCCATTGGGGATCGAGCCGACGTTCATCTGCGGGGCGCAGCGGCGACCGCTTGGTCGCCCGCTCGCCATCGGTCACTCGGTTAACACAGCCGTCGGCAGGATCCGGCCCGTCAAGCAGTCGCTGGCGCTCGCCGAAGCACCGGCAGGCGGGCTGGCGGTGAGCGCTGTGGATCTCGTGGCGCTAGGGATGACCCAGCTCGGCGGTGGCGCACCAGCACTCCTGCCGACCGTCTATGCCGAGGAGATGCGGCGAGGCGTCCCCACCGCGGAACCGTTCGGACTCGCTGATGAATGGGGGCTTGGTCTGGCGGTGTTTCGGGGCGCAAACAGCACCTGGGTAGGTCACGACGGCAACGCCGGCGGCACGGCATGCTACCTGCGAATCGAACCTGCCTACGGCTGCGCCATCGCCTTCACCAGCAACGCGAATATCGGACTCGGCATGTGGCAGGAACTGGTTACCGAGCTGCAGAGTGCCGGCCTACCCATCGACAACTACTCCACAATTAAAGCGTTGAGACGGCCGGCGGTGCCTTCACCCGGCTGCGTGGGCACCTACGTGAACGGGGATATCGAGTACTCGGTGAGTATCCACGAGGACGGTAACTACCACCTCGCAATCGACGGTGAAGCTGTGTCCCGGTTGACGCTCTACGATGGCTTAATTTTCTCGCAACAGGACCTTGGCTCGGGCGAGTGTATACCTGCTGGGCGTTTTCTGCGGGATTCGATTACCGGAGAATTTTACGGAATTCAGGTGGCTGGCCGCGTGGCTCGTCGTCAATTGGTCACAAGTCAAAACGGGATGTCGGTCGGGACGCAGGACGATGTCTGTCTAGTAAACATCCCGTGTCCTCGGTGAAACGCGCCTGAAGGGGTTCCGAAGATTCATGGTTGTCCACGATAGGTTCCGGAAGGCTGAGAAATTGACCGATCGCGGGGGGCAGTCGGCGTGGTCATTCGGCGAACAACTCGGGTACTGGAGAAGGCAACTCAAAGGTGCCTCGGCGCCTGAGTTTCCTATCGGGAAGTCGCGGCCCACCAGCATGACGCCGATCATGGCACACAAGTTCGATGTGCCACGGGACGTGACCACGCGCGTGGCGGACATGGCCGGTCTGTGCGGCCTGTCGCTGCTTGAGCTCGCGGTTGCCGCCTTCCAGATTGTCTTGGCACGCTACACCGGCCGAGACGACATCACCGTTGTCACGCCAGCTCCGGGGCGGAGCTATCCGGTGGTACTGCGATCCCGGTTAACCGACTCGGCTTCCTTCCTGGACTTTGCGCTGGAGGTTCGAGCCACAGTGAAGGCGGCCTTTGCGCACTCCGACATTTCTTTCGAGTGCCTCGCCGAGGAGTTGGGCCTGGAACCTGAGTTGGTGCGGGCCATGGTGATTTGTGAACGGCCCGCCGTGGCGCTCGCCGCGGACGTCACGGTGTTCATCGAGCGGGCAAATGAACTGTCGGGCGTCGTCGAATACCGCACTGACCTATTTGATCCGGCCGCGATCGCGCGGCTGGCTGGTCATCTGACCCATGTTCTGGACGTCGTCACCGCCGATCCTGGTATTGCGCTGAGCAAGATTGACATCCTGACTGACACCGAGCGCACACGTCTACTTGTCGAATGGAACGACACCCATCGGGATGTGCGGCCGGCTGCGTTCGCTGAGCTGTTCGAAGCTCAGATGGCGCGGACGCCGGAGCTTCCAGCCGTGCTGTTCGACAATTCCCGCAGTCGACCCGAGGAGCAGGTCTTAGACGGGGCGCTGACCTACGTGGAGCTGGAGGTTCGCGCAAACCAGTTGGCCCACCTGCTGATCGCGCTGGGCGCGGGACCGGAACGGATCGTGGCGTTAGCGCTGCATCGGTCGGTGGAGATCGTGGTGGCACAGCTGGCAGTGGTGAAGGCGGGGTCGGCGTTCCTGCCGGTGGATCCGGCATACCCACCCGAGCGGATCGAATTCATGCTGGCTGACTCCAGACCGGTGCTAGTCGTCACCCTGTCGAAGTTGGCGTCCCAGTTGCCATGCCCAGCGGGTGTAGCCGTGGTAGCCGTCGATGATCCGGACACGGTGTCGGCGGTGGGGTCGATGCCTGATCGAGCCCCGACCGACGCAGACAGGTCGTCGCCGTTGGTCTTGGCGCATCCAGCCTATGTGATCTATACGTCCGGGTCGACGGGGTGGCCCAAAGGCGTCGTGGTCTCTCACGCGGGCTTGGCGAGCTTTTCGGCTGCAGAGATCGACCATTTCGAGGTACACCCCGGCGACCGGGTATTGCAGTTCTCCTCGCCAAGCTTCGACGCGTCGGTCCTGGAGTTGTGCATGGCGCTGCCGGCTGGTGCTGCTCTGGTGGTGCCGCCGCCGGGCCCGCTGCTCGGTGATGCGCTGGCCGAGGTACTCGCGGAGCGCGCGGTGACGCATGCGCTGATCCCGCCGGTGGCATTGGCGACGGTGCCGCAGGTGGTAGCGCGCACGGGTTTGCCGCAGTTCCATACGGTGATCGTCGGCGGTGATGCGTGCGCGCCGGAGTTGGTGAATCACTGGGCTGCGGGCCACCGATTGATCAATGCTTACGGGCCGACCGAGGCGACTGTGGTGTCGACGTGGAGTCGTCCGCTGGCTGCGGGTGATGGGGCGGCACCGCCGATCGGTCGGCCGATTCGGAATACCCAGGTGTACGTGCTCGATGAGGGTTTGCGGCCGGTGCCGGTAGGGATGCCCGGTGAACTGTACGTGGCGGGTGGCGGGTTGGCGCGGGGCTACCTGAACCGTCCCGGATTGACCGCCCAGCGATTCGTGGCCAACCCGTTCGGCGAGCCGGGTTCTCGGATGTATCGCACCGGGGACGTGGTCCGCTGGATGGCCGAGGGCGAGTTGGCGTTCGTTGGCCGCGCCGACGAGCAGGTCAAGATCCGCGGATTCCGCGTCGAGCCCGGCGAGATCGAGACATTGCTCCGAAAGCATCCCGACATCGGCGAGGCCGTGGTGATTGCCCGCGAGACGTTGCTAGCAGGAAGCGGGACTGGTTTCAAGCGACTCGTCGCCTACGTTGTCCCAGCCGATGACGCAAAACCGGTTCCTGGCCAGCTACGCGCAATGGTCGCCGGCTCGCTGCCCGACTACATGGTGCCGTCGGCGTTCGTGGTTCTGGATAGTTTGCCGCTGAGCCCCAATGGAAAGCTGGATCGGCGTGCCTTGCCGGAACCCAAGGATGCGACACCACGGAGGACGTCCGTCGCGCCGCGCACCAGTAACGAGCGCATCGTGGCGCAGATCTGGGCTGAGTTGTTGGGCATGGACGAGATCGGCGTCGAGGACGACTTCTTCGAACTCGGCGGCGATTCGATCCTGAGTTTCCGGGCGCTGTCCCGGATTCGCACGGCGTTCGGGGTAGCTCTGTCCGCCCGCGTGGTGTTCGACACTCGGACAGTCGCGCGGCTCGTGGAGCTACTACCAGCCGCCATTCCTGCCGACCAGGACGACGGGATCCGACTCGTTCCGCGCGAGCGGCCACTACCGCTTTCTCCCGTCCAGCAGCGGTTGTGGTTCCTGGACGACCTGACTTCCGGAGGGACCGAGTACAACACCGGAGTCGGGCTGCGGCTGTCCGGCGCGTTAGACCTCGACGCGTTGCGCGCGGCGCTGGACGCTCTGGTCAGCCGGCACGAGTCACTGCGGACGACGTTCGTCACCGTGGACGGACACGGGATGCAGGTGGTCGCTGCGGGTGGTGACATCCCACTGCGCGCGGTCGACCTGTCCACCGTCGACGAAGCTGCGCGCGATGCGGCGGTGCAGCAGGCGCTAGCGGACGAGCTGAGCTGTCCTTTCGACCTGCGGCGCGGCCCGTTGACCAGGGCGGTGCTAGTGCACCTTGCCGAGGACGACCACGTGCTGATGCTCAGCCAGCACCACATCGTCACCGACGGCTGGTCGGTCGCGGTACTGGTAGACGAGCTCACCGAACTGTACGCCGCCGCCGTACGGCGAGCCCCGGCCAGCTTGCCGGAGCTACCAATCCAGTACCTGGATTTCGCCGGGTGGCAACGCCAACGGCTGTCCGGCCCTGCCCTGCAGGAGCACCTCGACTACTGGAAACACAAGCTCGCTGACCTCCCCGTGCTCGAGCTGCCGACTGACCGGCCCCGGCCGTCTCTCCGTAGCACCTCGGGCGCGGTGCACCGCCGTGACCTGCCGACCGACCTGGTCACCGGCTTGACCAGGGTGGGACGCGAGCAAGAGGCCACGCTGTTCATGACCTTGGTCGCCGCGGTGCAGCTGCTGCTGTCCCGGTACACCCACCAGCGCGACGTCGCGATCGGTACCGCGACCTCCGGCCGCAACCGCAGCGAGCTGGAGAACCTCGTCGGCTTCTTCGTCAACACGGTCGTTCTGCGCTCAGAGCTGGACAGTGCGCGGACGTTCAGCGAGTTCCTCGCCGAGGTCCGGGAGACGGTGCTGGAGGCGTTCGCCCACGACGAGGTCCCCTTCGACCGGCTGGTCGAGGAACTCCAACCGGAACGCGATCCCAGTCGCACTCCGCTGGTGCAGGCCATGGTCGTGCTGCAGAACGCGACGGTGCGCCCGAGGAAGATCGACAGACTGCAGGTCACCGAACACGATCTGCCCAGGCCGTCCGCCCGATTCGACCTTGTGGCGGAGTTTCTACCGCGCGGGGACTCGCTGAATCTGGCGATCGAGTACAACACCGATCTTTTCGAGCCCAGCACCATCGAACGGATGGCCGCTCACCTGGAGATGCTGCTCGACGGTATCGCGGCCGAGCCGGACCGGCCGCTGGACGAAATTCCGCTGCTCACTGGGTACGAGCGGCAGCAGGTGTTGGTGGCGTGGAACGACACCGAGCACGACGTGCCGGGCGGCACACTGGCGAGTCTGTTTGCCGAGCAGGTGCGGCGCGCTCCTGACGCCATGGCGGTCGTCGCGGATGGCGCGGCGTTGAGCTATGCCGAGTTGGACTCGCGAGCCAACCGTTTGGCGCACCGGCTGATCCGGCTCGGCGTTCGGCCGGAGCAGCCGGTCGGGATGCTGATGGACCGTTCGGTCGAGGTAGTAGTCACCGAGCTGGCGATCGTTAAAGCGGGCGGCGCATACGTGCCGCTGGACATGCGGGCACCCACGGAGCGGCTGCGGCTGGTGCTGTCCGAGGCCGGCATCTCGATCCTGCTCACCGATCACACCTGGCGGCCCAAGGCCAACTCGATCTGCAGTGGACACATCGAGCTCGTCGGAATCGACTCGCTGGACGAGCCCGCTGACCAGCCGGCAGTGGTGCTGCACCCCGACAATCTCGCCTATATCATGTACACCTCGGGTTCAACCGGTATGCCCAAGGGGGTGGTCGTCCGGCACCGCGACATCGTGTCCCTGGCGTTCGACCGGTGTTTCCGCGGTGGCGGACACGAGCGGGTGCTGCTGCACTCGCCGTTAGCGTTCGACGCCTCGACCTACGAGTTGTGGGTGCCGCTGCTCAACGGTGGCCAGGTAGTGGTGGCCCCGGCTGGTGACCTCGACGTCAAGGTGCTGCACCGGGCGATCACTGAGCATCGGTTGACCGGGTTGTTTTTGACCACTGGGCTGTTCCGGCTGGTAGCCCAGGATTCACCCGAATGCCTGGCTGCGGTGCATGAAGTGTGGACTGGCGGCGACATCGTGCCGGCCGCCGCGGTGCGCCGCGTGCTGGAGGCATGCCCGGAATTGTTAGTGGTCGACGTTTATGGCCCGACCGAGACGACGACGTTTGCCACGCGCTTTGCCATGTCGACCGCGGAGCAGGTGCCAGACCTGGTGCCGATCGGGCGACCACTGAACAACATGCAGGTCTACATCCTCGACGACAACCTGCAGCCGGTGCCGCCAGGCATCACCGGTGAGCTGTACATCGCTGGAGCTGGACTGGCTCGGGGCTACTTCAACCGGCCGGGGCTGACCGCCGACCGATTCGTGGCCAATCCGTTCGGTCCTGCGGGTGCGCGGATGTATCGCACTGGAGACGTGGTGCGCTGGCGCGCTGACGGAACTGTGGCGTTCGTCGGCCGGTCCGACGACCAGGTCAAGATCCGTGGCTTCCGCATCGAGCTAGGCGAGATCGAAGCCGAGCTGTCCCGTCATCCCGACGTCGGCGAGGCCGTGGTGATCGCTCGGGAGGATCAGCCAGGGGCCAAACGCCTGGTGGCCTATCTGGTGCCGGAGTCCGGTAAGGCTCTGGCCACCTCGGAGCTGCGGACCCGGGTGGCTGCGGTGTTACCCGACTACATGGTGCCCTCGGCGTTCATGATGCTGGACGAACTACCGTTGAACCACAACGGGAAGCTGGATCGGCGCGCCCTGCCGGCTCCGGATTTCAGCGAGGCGCGGGGCGGATATGCGGCGCCACGCACTGAGGTCGAGAGGATCGTCGCCGAGATCTGGGCCGACGTGCTCGGCCTGGACCGGGTCGGTGTCGAGGACAACTTCTTCGAACTCGGCGGTGACTCGATCCTGAGCATCCAGGTGGTCTCCCGCGCCCGGCAGGCCGGGCTCGGCATGAGCTCCAAGGATGTCTTCCTGCACCAGACCATCGCGTCGCTGGCTCCGGTCGTCGTCGAGGCTGCGGCGGGACGGATCGAGCAGGGACCGGTGACCGGCGCGGTGCCGCTCACCCCAATCCAACACTGGTTCTTCGAGGCAAACCCGGTATCGCTGGAGCACTTCAACCAGGCGATGGCGGTCGAACTCGCAGCGGGAACCGACGAGACCGCCCTGCATGCGGCGTTCACCGCGGTGTTGGCGCACCACGACGCCTTACGTATGCGATTGGAGTTCCGCGACGGTAGCTGGCACCAGTTCAACGCGCCGGTCGAGCAAAGCAGCGTCCTCCAACGGCACGACCTGTCCGAGGTCGCCATCGCGGATCGGCGCGCGGCGATGGATCAGGTGATTGCCGAGGCGCACGCGAGCTTTGATCTGGGCAGCGGGCCGCTGCTGAAGGCGGTGTTGTTCGATCTCGGTGCCGGCCAACGTCCTGTGCTGTTCCTGGCGGTGCACCACCTCGTGGTGGATGGGGTGTCCTGGCGGATTCTGCTGGAGGACCTGGATACCGCGTACCGCCAGGCGGTACGCGGCCAGACCGGCCCGCTCGGACACAAGACCACCTCGTTCCGGGACTGGGCATTGCGGTTGACCAAGCATGCCGCGGCCGGCGGGTTCGACGACGAGGTCAGCTACTGGAGTGGCGTGGGCCACGGCTGCGACCCGAGGCTGCCGGTCGAGGGCGTGGGACCCAACACGATCGCCTCGGAGCGATCAATCACGGTCCGACTCGGAGAGGACGAGACCACCGCGCTGCTGCAGGAGGTGCCAGGGGCGTACCGCACCCAGGTCAACGATGTTCTGCTCAGCGCGCTCGGACGGGTGTTGTCCAGGTGGACCGGCAGGGACCTGATACCGGTGTACCTAGAAGGACACGGCCGCGAGGAACTATTCGACGACGTGGACCTATCCCGGACCGTCGGCTGGTTCACATCGATCTTCCCGGTAGTCCTGACCATTCCATCCGAAGTGGAGACCGAGAACTGGGGCGAGGTGCTCAAGTCGGTCAAAGAGCAGCTACGCGCGGTGCCCGGACGGGGCCTGGGGTATGGAGTCCTGCGTTACCTCACCGAGACCAGTGGGCTGGCCGACGACTCGAGACCGCAGGTCAGCTTCAACTACCTCGGCCAGTTCGACTGGGCCTCGGCCGGGGACGGCAGCCTGTTACGCGCGCTGCACAGTGGGTTGGACGGCGACGCAAGCCCGAAGGCCACCCGAGCCCATGTGCTCGACGTGGTGGCCAGGGTTGAGCACAACTGCCTGGAGTTCAACTTTTCTTACTCCCATCACCTGCACCACACCAGCACTATCGCGGCCCTGGCCGAGGACCTGCTCACTGCGCTGCGGGGCATCACCAAGCACTGCTCCCAACTCGGCGCGGGTGGCCGCACCCCGTCGGACTTCTCCCTGGCTCGCCTGGACCAGTCCACGGTGGACCTACTGGTGGGCGACGGGAGCTCGGTGGAAGACATCTACCCGCTCACCCCCATGCAGGCAGGCATGGTCTTCCACGGGCTGTCCCAGGGCGACCAGGGCGTCTACTTCCAACAACTCACGTTTGTGCTCGACGGTGTTTGCGACCCGCGGATGCTGGGTGCGGCCTGGCAGCACGTGGTCGATCGAACGCCGGTGCTGCGCAGCACAGTGGTCTGGGAAGGAGTTGATGAACCGCTGCAGGTAGTGCACCGCAAGATCAGCGTGCCGGTGCGGTACCTCCACTGGACGCAGCTATCCCCAGCGACGCGGCGAGATGAGTTGACCCGGTTGCTCGACCAGGACCGCGCCGAGGGGATGAATCTGACTGAGGCGCCGTTGCTGCGGCTGGTAGTGGCCCGCTTGTCAGACACCGCGGTCCAGGTGGCCTGGACCTTCCACCACGTGCTGCTCGACGGGTGGAGCGTGTTTCAGGTGCTCTCCGACGTCTTCGCGTGCCACGCCGCGCTCGCTCACTGCCGGGCGCCTGAGCTGGCGGCTCGGCCTCGGTTCCGCGACTACTTACAGTGGCTTGGCGAGCGCGACCACGGCGAGGCCGAGCAGTACTGGCGCGGAGTGCTCGAAAGTTTCGAGTCGCCCACTCCGTTGCCCTACGACCGGCTGGCGGCGCAGGCGCACACCAGCCGCTCGGCACAGCGGACCGCTTTCGAGTGGGGAGTGGACGAGTTCGACAAACTGTGCAAGGTTGCCCAGCACAACGGGCTGACGGTGAACACCGTTGTGCAGGGGGCATGGGCGCTCGTGCTGTCCCGGCACAGCGGCCAACGGGATGTGTGTTTCGGCGCTACGGTGTCGGGTCGTCCGACCGATCTACCTGGCGTGGACGACATCGCCGGCATCTTCATCAACACGCTGCCGGTTCGAGTCGAGGTCGACGACGACGCCCCTGTTGTCCGATGGCTGCAGGAGCTGCAGTCCGCCCAGGTCGAGGCCCGGCGCTTTGAGCACCTACCGCTGACGCAGTTGCACGCCTGGAGCGGGGTATCCGGCGGGGTCAACCTGTTCGACAGCATCGTGATTTTCGAGAACTACCCGATCAATGACGAGGCCGCCGCGGCGCACGGCCTGCGATTGCGCGAGCTAGACGCCATCGAGACCACCAATTACCCGATCAGCGTCATGGTGTCCCCCGAGCGGCGACTGTTGATCGAGCTGGGCTATGACCCCGCCTTGTTCGACGCCGACACGGTCGAGCGGTTAGCGAGCCACCTAGTCGGTGTGCTGAGCGTGGTGGCTTCTGATCCCACGATCGCGGTAGGGCGGATTGACCTGCTCAGCGAGGCTGAGCGGTACCGATTGCTGGTGGAATGGAACGACACCGAGCAGGCGGCGCCCTCGATGGTGTTGCCGGAGTTGTTCGAGGCTCAGGTGGCGCGGACACCCGATGCCGTGGCGGTGGTGTGTGACGGCGCTGAATTGTCCTACCGGGAGTTGAATGGGTGGGCGAACCAGCTGGCCCGGCTGCTGATCGAGCGGGGTGCGGGTCCGGAGCGGTTCGTGGCCTTGGCGCTGCCGCGATCGGCGCAGATGATCGTGATCTTGCTGGCAGTGTGGAAATCGGGCGCCGGGTACCTGCCGATCGATCCAGCTTATCCGGCGGAGCGGATCGCATTCATGCTCGAGGACGCGCAGCCTGCACTGCTGCTGACCACGAGCGAGGTGACCGACCGGATACCCGCGGCAACGGGGGTGACCCGGCTAGTGCTGGATCTGGTGGAAACCGCCGAAGCGATCGCTGTCCATCCGTGCGGCGATCCCACCGACGCCGACCGCATGCGGCCGTTGTCGAGGGCACATCCCGCGTATGTGATCTACACCTCCGGCTCGACCGGGCGGCCCAAGGGGGTCGTCGTCGCGCACGAGAGCGTGGTCGATCTCGCGGTCTGGGCCGACTCGACCTTCGGCGCCGCGGGGTTGTCGCGGGTGATGGCGTCGACCTCACTGAACTTCGACGTCTCGGTTTTCGAGATCTTCTGCCCACTGATGGTCGGCGGCAGCATCGAGGTGGTCCGGGATCTGCTCGCGTTGACAGAACCTCACGCCGGCGAGTGGGCAGCAAGTCTGGTCAGTGCGGTGCCGTCAGCGTTTGCCCAGGTTCTGACCCAGGGCAGGGTGGCGGTAACTGCGGACAGTGTCGTGCTGGCGGGCGAGGCACTGTCGGCGCGGGCGGTGCGCGATATCCGGGCGGCGTTGCCGGAAAGCCGGATCGCCAATGTTTACGGTCCGACCGAGGCCACGGTGTACGCGACCGCGTGGTACTCCGACGGACAGCAGTGCGATCAGGCACCGCCGATCGGCCGGCCGATCACCAATACCCGGGCCTACGTGCTCGACGCCAGGCTGCGGCCGGTGCCGGTGGGGGTGCCCGGAGAGCTGTACATCGGCGGTGGCCTGGCCCGCGGCTACCTCAACCGTCCCGGCCTGACCGCGGAACGGTTCGTGGCCAACCCGTTCGGTGAGGCTGGTTCGCGGTTGTACCGGACCGGGGACGTGGTCAGATGGACGGCCGACGGCCTGATCGACTATCTCGGCCGGGCCGATGCGCAGGTCAAAATCCGCGGTTTCCGGATCGAACTGGGAGAGGTCGAGGCTGCCGTGGCGCGCCACGATGACGTGGCTGAGGCGGTGGCTGTTGTCCGGGAGGAGGACTCCGGCCACAAACGTCTGGTGGTCTACCTAGTGCCGGCACCCGGTGCGACGGCGAATCCGGCCGCATTGCGCGAGTTTATTTCGCGGGTGCTGCCCGATTATATGGTGCCCGCAGCGTTCGTCGTGCTCGACCACTTGCCACTGAATCCCAACGGCAAGCTGGATCGGCGGGCACTGCCCGCGCCGGACCTGGGTCCGGCAATGGCCTCTGGCTACCTGGCGCCACGGACCGACGCTGAACGTATCTTGGCGGAAATCTGGGCTGAGGTGCTCGGTGTGCAGCGGGTTGGAGTCGAGGACAACTTCTTCGAACTCGGTGGCGATTCGATTCTGAGCATCCAGGTGGTGTCCCGAGCTCGAAAAGCCGGGCTGAGCCTGCTGCCCAGAGATGTCTTCCGGCATCCGACCGTTGCCGCGTTGGTCACGAGCGCGGCCGAGGCGGCGCCCACGGCGGCTGAACAAGGTCCGGTGACTGGTGAGGTGCCGCTGACTCCGATCCAGCACTGGTTCTTCGAAACCCAGACAGTGCGGCCAGAGCACTTCAACCAGACGTTCACCTTCGAGCTGGCCGAGGGTATCGATAAGGCGGCGCTGGGCACGGCGTTGGCTGCAGTTGTCGAACACCACGACGCGCTGCGAATGCGGTTCGAGTACCTCGAAGGGCGGTGGCTACAGGACAACGCACCGGTTGAGCCGGTGGACCTACTCCAATGTCACGACCTGTCCACCGTGCATGCCAGCGAACAGCGTACGGCGATGGAGAAGGTTACTGAGGACATCCACGCGAGTTTGGATCTCGGCAGTGGTCCATTGCTGAAAACCGTGCTGTTCGATGTCGGCACCGAGCGCCCGGTGCTAGTCCTGGTGGTGCACCATCTGGCCGTCGATGGCGTTTCCTGGCGGATCCTGCTGGAGGACCTGGACACCGCTTACCGGCAGGCAGCACGTGGACAGACCGTTCATCTCGGACTCAAGACCACCTCGTTCCGGCAGTGGGCGCAGCGGCTGACCGAGCACGCCATGTCCGCCGGGCTCGATGACGAGATCACCTACTGGACCGGGGCGGCTCAAGGCTGCGACCCGACGTTGCCAGCCGACGGCGACGGCGCCAGCACGGTCGGCTCGATGCGCTCGGTCACTGTCCGACTCGACCCGGACGAGACCAGGGCGCTGCTGCAAGACGTGCCGGGGGTTTACCGGACGCAGGTCAACGACGTGCTGCTCAGCGCGCTGTACCGGGTACTGAGCCGATGGACCGAGCGCGAGCGGGTGCTGGTCGACCTGGAAGGCCATGGCCGCGAGGAGATTCTCGACGGTGTGGACCTCTCTCGCACAGTGGGGTGGTTCACCACGATGTTCCCGGTCGCGCTCGACGTCTCCGGTGCGCAGGACTGGGGCGCCACGCTGAAATCGGTGAAAGAACAGCTTCGCGCGGTGCCGGGACGTGGGCTCGGGTACGGCGTGCTGCGTTACCTGCTTGAGACGACCGGGTTGGCCGATGCGGCGACACCGGGGGTGAGCTTCAACTACCTCGGCCAGTTCGGCTGGGCCTCGGCAGGCGACGGCGGACTGTTCCACGCGATACGCGGCGGGCTCGGGGCGGACGCCAGCCCGGAGGCCGCCCGGCCGCACCTGCTCGACGTGGTCGGCGGGGTCGAAGACAAGTGTTTGGCGTTCACCTGGTTCTACTCCGACGGAGTGCACAACGAGACCACGGTCCTGCGGTTGGCCGAGGAGATGACCCAAGCCCTCCGGGAGATCGTGGAGCACTGCTCCCGGCCGGGCACCGGCGGCCGTACTCCGTCGGACTTCCCGCTGGCCCGCCTCGATCAGTCGACTGTGGACCGCCTCGTCGGCGATGGGCGGTCTGTGGAGGACATCTACCCGCTGACGGCTACCCAGGCCGGCATGGTGTTCCACGGACTGGTCGATCCCGTCTCCGGCGCCTATCTCAATCAGGTCCAGCTGCGGTTGTCCGGCGTCTGCGATCCGCAGGCGTTGGGTGCCGCCTGGCAGCGGGTCGTCGACCGAACGCCGGTGCTGCGCAGCCGCGTGGTCTGGGAAGGGTTTGACGAGCCGCTGCAGATAGTGCAGCGAGACGTCACGGTGCCGATCAGCCATGACGACTGGATCGGGCTGTCCGAGGTGCAGTGGCGGGACCGGCTGCAACCGCTGCTCGAACGCGACCGGGCCGAGAGCTTTGACCTTGCTAACCCACCGCTGCTTCGGCTGGTGATCGCCGCGCTGCCCGACGATGAGGTCTGGCTGATCTGGACTTTCCACCATGTGCTGCTCGACGGCTGGAGTTCGGCTCAGGTGCTCGACGAGGTGTGCCAGCAGTACGCGGCGATCGCCGGTAGGCACGACACGGCGCAGCCGACCCGCCGTCCGTTCCGGGATTACCTGTACTGGCTCGATGAGCGTGACCAGGATGAGGCCGAGCAGCACTGGCGACAGGTACTCGGTGGCTTCGAGTCGCCCACACCGTTGCTCTTCGACCGGCAACCGGTTGAGGCGCACCGCGCCGAGTCCTGCGACACCGTGCGGGTCGCGCTGTCGGCCGAGCGGTCCCACCGTCTCCGCGAGTTCGCCCAGCGCAATGGGATGACCGTGAGCACGATCGTGCAGGGGGCGTGGGCGCTATTGCTGTCCCGTTACACCGGTGAGCGCGACGTGACCTTCGGGACCACGGTCTCAGGACGCCCGGCCGATTTGTCGGGTGTGGAGTCGATGGTCGGGATGTTCATCAACACGATGCCCACCCGGGTGCGGGTGCACCGCGCACAGGACGTGGTGTCGTGGCTGCGCGAGCTGCAGGCCGAGCAATCCGAGTCACGCAGGTTCGATTTCGTTTCGCTGGCGCAGCTGCAGACCTGGAGTGATGTTCCGGGCGGGGTGAACCTGTTCGACAGCATCGTGGTGTTCGAGAACTACCCGTTCGACGAGGACGCCATCGCCGCGTACGGCCTGTCGATACGCGAGATGCATGACCTCCAGCCGACTAGTTATCCGCTGAGCCTGGTGGTGTTCCCGAAGCAGCGGTTGGCGATGGGGTTGGGTTATGACTCTGCTTTGTTTGACCGGGTGACGGTGGAGCGGTTCGCGGGTCATTTGATGCGGGTGTTGGACGCGGTGATCGCGGAT
>JAICSB010000362.1 GCA_025937115.1 Pseudonocardiaceae bacterium
GTCCACCGCGGCTGTCTTGGCCACCGTGCTCGTCGCGCTGCTGTTCCTGCCGCTGTATACGCACGCCGAGCGACTCGTGGACCGGCTGCTGTACGGGAGCCGGCCTACGCCCTACAGCGTCTTGGCCGACCTCACGTCGCGGTCGCAGATCACCGCGATAGAGACGGCCGACCTCGCCGGAGTCGCCGAGGCTATCGCTCGTGGGCTGGGCGCGAGCACATGCCGGCTGACCGTCATCCGCCCTGGCATGCAGGACCGCACCTATTCATGGGTGGACGGCGACGTCGCTGCAGATACCGATGAAGTCGTCACGCTACCGATCCGAGCAGGTGGCGAGCCGATCGGCAGTATCGCGGTGGATCGGGCAGCGCTCGCGGGCCTGCACACCCAGCGCCGTCACCTGCTGGAGGACATCGCGGACAGCCTAGGCGCCATCTTGCAACTAGGCCGGCTCGAAATCGAGCTCGAAAGGCAGCTCCGCGCGGCGCTCGCCCACGCCGAAGAGATCGCAGTCTCCCGACGCCAGGCAGTGTCCGAAATGGACAGCGAGCGGCGAACGATCGAGCGGAATCTGCACGATGGCGCCCAGCACCATCTGGTGTCCCTGCGGATGGCGCTGGGCCTCGTCGAACACGAGCTCGCATGTGGCCAGTTCGACCAGGCACGGGAGCGACTGGGTCAGCTCGCCACCCAGATCGATACCACGGAGACCGTACTGGCGGACACCGCGAGCGGGGTGTCGTCAATCCTGCTATCCGAGCGCGGGCTCGTCGCGGCGCTCAACGCGGAGCTGTCCGGTGAGCACCCACCGATTGTCGTGACGTCACCGGACGCTTTGTCCGATGTCCGGTTTCCCCCGGAGGTCGAGACGGCGGTCTACTTCTGTTGCCTCGAAGCGGTCAACAACGCGCGCAAGCACGCACCGGGCGCCGCCGTCACAGTCGGAGTCTGCGAGGTGCGGGACACGCTGCGCTTCACGGTCTGCGACAAGGGACCGGGCTTCATCTCCCAGACCAATGGGGCGGGCAGTGGACCCGGTCCTGACGGGCGGGGGTTGCGTAACGTCACGGCGCGGATCACCGCAGTCGGCGGCAAGATCTTGATCCGTTCGGTTCCGGGTGTCGGCACGACAGTCGAGGGTTCTGTTCCGCTGCCTCGCGATGCCCGCCCGGCGGCCACCGTCGAAAACATCGCACCCGCGGAGGTGCACCCGGACGAACAGTCCCTGCTCGACCGGGTGCGTGCGGTCGCCCGCGAGGCTCACGAGCTCTATGACGGGCGCCCGGAAGGTGGACGGCTGCGCGCGGTACAGACCCAGTTGGACGAGCCGCTGCAGCCAGGGATGACGCGGGTGGGCGATATCCGACGGGCCGAAACGCTCAGAGCCCACTCGGCGTTGCGAGTGCTCGATGCAGTTGTACGTTCGTCGCCGCTGAGCGGGGACCGCACGATTCGGCTGCGCTACCAGCTTGAGCAAGTCCGTTCTGAAGCCCATGAGCTGGCCGAAATCGATCTTCTCGATGAGCTGCGATCCGGCATGTTGCCGCTGACGTTCGACGAACGCCAGGTGGCCGAAGAGCTGCTGGGGGCTGCTGGTACCGAGCCGAGAGCCAGATTTGGGTTGGGAGCCAATGCTGATATCGGCGAAGTGCGCCAGGCTGCCGGGCAGCAGCTGGCTCGCTGGCAGCTCCGCGCCGCACATCCGGCCACCACGAGAGCCGTACGGGACGCGGCCGAAGTCCTGGTCCGAACCTGCGAGGAGCTGCTGGCACAAGTCGGCACAGAGTGATGATCCTTGACATCGGCCGATGCGCTCTGTCAGCATCAACTCCGGTGAGTGATTCACAACTTTTCGCAGTGCCACCAGAATGTTGCCGGTCGCGCTGACGGCAGCGCGGGCGGAGGTCCAGATGGTCGCTGTTCACAATAATCGCGTCGTCAGCGGGAAGCCCGGAAGTCCGACCGTGAGCACGTCGCGCGTCCGCCGACAATGGGTGACGCCGACCTGGCAGCGGCTGGACACCCCCATGGAAGTCACGATGTACGTAGGTCGGCGTTAAACCTCGCCAGCTCAGCTGAGATGCTCGTTCGCATCCTGGGTTCTGCGGCCGGCGGTGGAGTACCACAATGGAACTGCGGCTGCCCGGTGTGTGCCGCCGCGCGGTCAGGCTCGCGTCCGGTGACGCCACGACGGTCATCCACCATCGCCGTCGGCGAGGGTGATGGTGAGTGGTTTTTGGGCAATGCTGGGCCGGATCTCGGCGCTGCGCTGCGCGAATGTACTCCATTATGGCCTCGGCCCGGCGACGCGACGGCGCCGATTCACGGCGTTTTTCTCACTGATGCCGAACTCGACCACACCGTGGGCTTGCTGTCGCTGCGCCAGGCGAGCGAACTGCACGTATATGGCACTGCGGCGGTGCGAACGCTGCTTTCCCAGTGCGGGCTGCTGCCGACGTTGGAAAGCTACACCGTGGTGCACTGGCATGAAGTCCGGCCAGGTGAGCGATTCGCGCTGCAATACCGCGACGGTGCGGCGTCACCGTTATTGTGTCAGCCGTTCGAGGCTTCCAGTGGTCGGTTACCCCGTTACGCTCGTGGCTCCGGTCCGAGTTCCAGCGTAGTCATCGGTTACCGGATCACCGACGAACGCACCGCTCGCGCCGCCGTGTTCCTCCCATCGGTGGCGGCACTTGACGCCGGCATTGTCGACGAGCTGCGCGAAGCACAGCTGGTTCTCGTCGACGGATCCTTCTGGGACGACGACGAGATGCACCAGCACCGGCGTGGCACGGCAACGGCTCGATCGATGGGTCACCTGCCGATCAACGGCGCGGATGGCAGCCTGCGGCAGCTGCGCCGGCTGACCCACCCGCACATCGTGTACACCCACATCAACAACACCAATCCGATGCTGTTCGAAGACGGTCCGCAACGAGCATGCCTGGCCGGTGCCGGCGCAAGTATCGCTCACGACGGGGCGGAATACGAGCTGTAGGACAGGGGAAAGATGGGCGAGATTCATCCGGCGCTAGATCGTGGCGAGTTCGAGGGGACGCTGCGCAGTGCCGAACGCGGCTATTGGGACAAGCATCCCTTTCATCAGCGCATGCACGCCGGTGAGCTCAGTCCTGTTGAGCTGCGGGTGTGGGTGGCCAACCGGTGGTATTACCAGCGGAACCTGCCGCAGAAAGACGCCGCCATCGTCGCGAACTGCCCGCTGCCAGAAGTCCGCCGGCGGTGGCTGCCACGAATCGCTTACCACGACGGCGCCGCGGACGGTGACGGCGGCTGCGCCCGCTGGCTGGCGTTGGCGGATGCGGTTGGATTGACCCGCGCGGAAGTCATCGACGAGCGCCACCTGTTGCCGGGTGTACGTTTTGCGGTCGATTCCTACGTCACTTTTGCTCGCACTCGGCCGTGGATCGAGGCCGTCGCGTCGTCGCTGACCGAGTTATTCGCCCCAGCCGCGATGGCCGCGCGTACCGTCGCACTGAGGCAACATTACCCGTGGCTTGACCATGACGCGCTCGGATATTTTGACTCCCGTATCAATCGCGCCCAACAAGAATGCGTCGATGCGCTGGATATCGTGTTGTCGCATTGCACGTCACGGCCCAGCCAAGACGCCGCGGTCCGCGCCCTGGAGTTCAAGACCGACGTGCTGTGGAGCATGCTGGACGCAATCGAGCACTCGCTGCTGGCGGATAGATGACGGCAGCGTTGGCGCTCACTGATCGGCCGCAGCTGCGCCGAGGGGTCCGCGCCGCTACCGACCCGCTCAGCGACGAGACGGTCCTGCTGTTCCCCGAAGGTGTGCTCATCCTCAATGAGACGGCGGCGGCCGTCGTCCGGCAGTGCGACGGATGTCTCAGCGTGGCCGAGGTGGCGCAGGCGGTCGGTGAGGTCTACGACGACGTCGCAGTTGCCGACGTCATGTCGCTGCTGCGGGATCTGATAACGCAGAAACTGCTGGTGGCCAACCGTGGATAGGCCACTGGGCCTGCTCGCGGAGCTGACTTACAAGTGCCCGCTGCACTGCCCGTACTGTTCCAATCCCGTGGCTGTCCCGCAGGCAGCGGAGCTGACGCTGCCCGAGTGGTGCCGCGTGCTGGCCGAGGCTCGGCAGCTGGGCGTGCTGCAGCTGCACCTCACCGGAGGTGA
>JAICSB010000238.1 GCA_025937115.1 Pseudonocardiaceae bacterium
GCCACCTACGGCAACGCCGAGAAACCGGACGTAGCTGAGAGCGGAACCCGGTCACCGACCCGAGCCGGATCGACCCGGTTGAGCAGGACCGCGGCGTTGGCCGCGAAGGCCCCGATCAGCTCGTTGCGGGTGTCGGCTGGCACGCTGGTGATGGCCGGCAGCACCGCACCGTCGGTGACGCACAGCCCTTGGGCGAACATGCGGTCGAAGTCCGGGCGCACCACGCACCGATCGGTGCGTCCCGCAGGACGATGACAGCGAGGAGCATGTGACCGCACTCGGCGCGGTAGACACCTTTGGGGTGGTCCGCCATCTCGTCGATCGCGTGAAAACATTCCCTGGCACGAAACGTGCGTGGAAGTTCCCAAGAAAGAGGAGGTTGGTTCGGTGAAGTTGGTACAGAATGAGGCATTCTTTGCCTTGTTTCATTCGTTCACCAGTACCGCTTTCCATGCGGAGGTGCAGGACAGTTACCACACTCCAGATGAGGCCGGACCGTTTGAACTCTTCTTAACCCAACAGAATGACGATTTGGCTTGGCATCAGCCTTGGCTGAATCTCGTTCGGAATATCACCGCAGCAGGTAAGAGCATCCAGCGCGCGCGGGTGGTCACCGTCCCTCACGTTGACTACACCCGCTGGGGCCTCACCGTAGCACCGCACAACATCGCGGCTGGGGAAGATATTCGTTGGCTTCCTCGGCACCTCATCGATGCTGACGCATTGCCAGGGGATGACTATTGGCTGTTCGATGACAATCTTGTGGTGTTTACAGTCTTTGAACCCAACGGCCGGTTTGCCGGTGGCGCTGCCACGACCGATCCAACTATTGCCTCTTACTGCCGCACGGTGCGAGATCGGATATGGGCGGCCGCGATTCCCCATAGCAAATACGTAGATAGCGAATACGTGTCAGCGTAGAGACCAGACGTGACCAGTTCGATCCACCAGGCGCGCGAAGCTCTCCGCCATCGGCTGCGGGACATCCGTATGCTCCCGTGACCAGCTCAAAGAGTATGTACCGCACGGGTTTCATATTCCGCCGTGCAGGAGCATCTGGAAGAAGTGCTCAGGCGACAGCTGACGGTCACCTGAGCACCTGCCCAAGAGCTCGTCAGGACAGCAGGTGCCCCGACAGCTCAAGGCGACGCAGCGCATCGTGCTCCTTGGTTACCTCTACCTGCTCGACCCGGCACCCGTCGTCGACGCGAATTCCCTCGGCGTGACGCCCGCGGCAAAGGGCGCCAATCCAGGGAAATGGAGGTGGCCTGGCTGTTTACTGCTGAAATTTGGCGCGCCAAATACACGGTTTCCACCACCTATCCGTGACCGTGAGCAGCGCCCTCACCTGCGCCAGGCTGGTGGGCAGGTGACGGGCTACGAGAACCGGACTCTGTCTACGGCCCCCGAACTATGCTCTACTGGTCGGGCCTGTCAAGAGTAATTATGCGGATTATTGCTAGTGAGGTGGAGGATGGGTCATGCAGAGCGCTCGCTTCGTCGAATAATGGGGTTCATGCGGCTGGAGAAGCTCGCGAAGGACCTGGACAGCGGCATCAGCGGCTGCCCAACCGTGTACCTCGGCTAAAGACGGCTACCTCGCAGTGCAGGGCGACGAGGTCGACCAGGCCACCTACGGCAACGCCGAGAACCTGCTCGCCGGGGAGCGGATCGTCCGCATCAAGGCGTCCGTGGTCCTCGCGGCAGCAGAGCGGTACCGAGCTCGGCAATGATCCCGCCCACAGACTTCAGCGTCATCACACACCCGTTCCGGCGCAGTGCGTTCAGGTTGGAAACCCTGCAGGACTACAGCGGTTCCGGCGAGGACCCGCACCTAGCCGCGTTCCTCGCCGGGGAGTCTCGACCGCCCAGCCCGGAACACGAGCAGTGGGCAGGAGCAGTCCGTGCGCATCGGCGGGCCGGGCGAGTCCTACAACGCGTCCACATCGTTACCGAGCCATTGAGCGACTACATACGGTGGGAACTGAGTTGGGGGTATCAGCCGGGTGTCGCAGCCGGGGAGGAAGTGTGCATCATCCCGGTCGCGAACGGGGCGTGGCCTGAGGAAGTGCCGCACCGCGACTTCTGGCTGTTCGACGACACCGAGCTTTACGACATGCACTACACAGTGGACGGGACGTGGCTGGGAGCGGAACCGGTCACCGACCCGAGCCGGATCGAGCAAGCCAAGTCGTGGCGAGATACTGCGCTTGCGCGTGCGCTGCCGTGGCAGCGGTACATCATGAGTCACCCGGAACTGGCCGCGCGGGTGAGCACGGAACTGCTCGTGTCCTGATTGGACACAGCTGGTGACCCCACCGATTCCGCAACGCACTCGCCTCGCCGCGCGCCTGAAAAAGCTTCGCGCTGGCAAGTTCCGATCCGGTAACCAGTTCGTAGCTCACATCGGTTGGCCGCAACCGCGAGTATCGAAGATCGAGACGGGCGCGCAACGTCCGTCAGCATTCTCCCGCTGAGTAGCTTCGTCGTCCACGACGACCGCCGTGCGTTCATCGAGACGATGACCGGAGAGCAGCAAATAGATGACCCGGGGCAGGTAGCGGTGACCGGAAGGCCTTCCAGTTGCTCCGCGCCGCATCGCTAGCCGGCCCGGACGTGGTGGCCCTGATTCAGCGCGTCGCGGGTGAGCTTCGCGGGTAGATGCGATCACCGGCCAGCCCCACACACGTCACATCAGGCCAAACCGACTGACTATTGGAACCTTTCGCGGCGTGCCTCGGGACCACGCCGGTCACCAGCGCTGGGCGGCGTGTCGTCGGGTGTGAGAGACGCTGCGGTGGTGGGGACGGGTGTCGGCCCGACGGGCCGAGCGGGCGCGGCGGCCGGGGGTCCCCAGCAAGCCGAGCGCGGCCAGCAGCACAGCGATCGACACCAGCGCGGCGATCATGGCCTTCGCGTCGTTACCTGCCACGGGGACGGTTGGCGGAACCTGCCTGGCGTTGACGACCTGGTCGATGTGCTGTTCCCGGCCAGTGGGTGGGATATCTGCCGAGGGAGTCGCTGCGGCGGGGAGCACGGCGGCGGGAGGCTGTGGCGCGGGCAGTCGGGAATAGTCGACCAGTCCGGTGTGCTCCAAGTACTCCATCTGCCGGTTGAGCAGGACCGCAGCGTTGGCCGCGAACGACCGGATCAGCTCGTTACGGGTGCCGGCCCGCACGCTGGTGATGGCGGGCAGCACCGCACCGTCGGTGCTTCGCAGCCCTTGGGCGAACATGCGGTCGAAGTCCGGGCCAGAGCGCCCGGATAGCTCCTGCATCCAGCTCTGCTGCTGCGCATCAGGTTGGTCGGGCAACACCACGCCAAGCTTGTCGGCGACCGTGCGAGCCTGATTGCCGAGGTCGCCGTAGTCGACCCAGACGCGCTTGGCGACCGTGCGGACTCCCACGGTGGCGCCCTGTTGCTGGGCCTGCTGCCCGCTCGATCCGCCACACAGGCCGGCCTGCCGGACCATCACCAGCAGATCTCGATCCGCGGGGCTCAACGGACCCCATTGCGTTTGCGTCCATCGGGAGTCTGCTGTCGTAGCCGGCCCGTTCTCCGACACGGTTGCTACCCCGTACTGAGAGGTGGCCCAGTACTGGAACACCACAACTGTCAGCGCGGCGATCACGGCCAGGGAGACAACCCATCGGACGAATCGGGGTACCGGGGGGCGCACAGATGAAACCTCTCAGCTCGGGGTCAGTCAGGGTGTTAGACGAGGTCGAACTGCTCGGTGTGAATCCGCGGCTGCGGGACGTCCAACCCGTCGAGCACGGTCAGCACGTCGGTGACCATCGCGGGAGGGCCGCACAGGTAATAGTCGAGCTGGTTGCGCCGGAACGTGCCGGGCAGCAGCGCCGTCAGGAGGTCCTCATCAACAGCTCCGGATGCGCCGGTCCAGCTCGGTGGCGGCTGGCGGAGCAGCTCAATAACCGTGAGGTCCAGCTTCTGCTGAAGTTGGCTAAGTTCGGTGCGAAACAGCAGATCGTCGAGGGTCCGGGCCACTACCACCAGCCGGTGCGGGCGCCGGTCCCGTCGGTGTGCCAGCGTTCGCAGCATGCTCATCATCGGGGTGATGCCGACGCCTCCGGCGATCATCACCAATCCAGTGCAGCGCCGCAGGTCGAGGGTGAAGGCGCCGTGCGGGCCGTCGACCCATACCGGGCTACCCGGTCGCAGCTGGCGCAGCTCGCTGGTGAAATCACCGCTGTGCCGGATCGTGAACTCGGTCCACAATCCCACGTGGGCGCTGGAGGCGATGGTGAACGGATGCTCCTGCGCCCCGATCGAGGGATTCAGGCGTATCCAGGCGAACTGGCCGGGGGCGAACTCCAGGGTCCGGTAGCCACGCCGGTGTCCGTCGCGGCGGCGGGGCTCGAGGACCAGCGTGCTCACCGTGCTGGTCTCCGGCCGGAGCTCGCGGACCACATATTCGCGGCGAGGCCCGCGCAACGGCAGCCATAGCCACCGGTATCCGAGCACCCCCAGCGCTGCCACCGCGAGGACGGTGAACAAGGCCCGCATCGCGGTGTCTCGAACCAGGTGGTTGAGCCACCAGATGTGCAGTGCGCTGAGCACCAGCACCGAGCCGGCCAGCGCCACATGCACCCAACGCCACACCTCGTAGCGCTGCCGCAGTCGCCTGCGCAGCACCGTTAGCGCGACCAGTGCACCCAACGCCACGGTGGCGCCGACGGCCGCACGGGCCCGATTCGGTGCATGCAGGACGTCGAACAGCGCCACGTTTGCCGGCTTCGCTGCCACCACCAGGATGATGTGCAAGCCCACCAGCAGGGTGACGGCCAACCCCACGAAGCGGTGGATCCCCAGCACACCGTCGATCCCTAAAGTGCGGGTCAGCGAGCGCAGCCGAGACGGCAGCACGACCACACAAACCAGCATCGACGTGGCCAGCAGCCCCATCCCGACGGAAAGCTGGGACAGCAGCGACGAACCGTCTCTAGGACCCGGGCCATGCAGCACAGGCGCCAGCAGCACAGGCGCCAGGAGCACGGCGAGGAAGGCCGTTGCCCACAGCGTTCGTTCCAACTGGCGTCGCACGGCACGAACCGTATGGAGAAGTAGGTACCTACCCGGCGCAACCTGAGAGTGTTACCCACCCGGGGTCGCCCACACGGCCGTGAGACGCGACGAGCGCCCGCCCGTTAGGCCAAATGGCGGTAAGCATTACGTCGAACGCCCCACGACGCACTCAACCGCGTTCGGTAATACGTTGGACCAGATGGGTAATATTGCCGCTCATCGATTGCCCCACGCCGCACGGCGCGGAAGCCTTGCCGCCGATGCAATCCGATCAGCGGTCAACGGCCTCCCCCACTGGACCTTCTTCTAGCCTGCGGCAACCTGTACTTCTCATGGTGCCCTTGCGGCAGACAACGAGCCGGGTGCTGCAGGCGTTACGATCCACGGGATTCGAGACCCGGATCTTGGACACCGTCCCGGAAGTGCTGGATGCGGCCCGCGCACACTCCCTCGCGGCCATCGTCCTCGACGTCGCGCTGGCCGGCTCCGATCCCCGGAACTTCCTCGACGAGCTGCGCCGGGTGGCTCCGCAGCTGCCGGTGATTGCACTGACCTCGCGCGAGCAACGGGAACAGACGGTGTCACTGCTGCGAGGCACCTTGGACGACTACCTGACCACGCCGTTTCCGGTGGAGGAGCTGGTCAGCCGGCTGCGGCTGCGGATCTCCGATCGGATGCCGGTGGACCGGACCGTGCTGCGCGCGGGGATGGTCACCGTCGATACCACCCTCGGACTGGTCAGCGTCGCCGGCCGGCTTGTGACCCTGTCGCCGACTGAATAC
>JAICSB010000559.1 GCA_025937115.1 Pseudonocardiaceae bacterium
CACTGGATCGAACCCACCTAGGGCGTCGAGCCAAAAAGCGCAACGGGGGGGACATAGCCGCTTGCGTCGAAGGTTGTCGGCGATGCTCGCACTCGCCGTGGCGCTGCTGTCTGCCGGCGCCCTGTATGCGGTATTCGCTCCGCAGGCCCAGACCGCGCACGCCCAGGAGGATCCTGCGCTGGTACGCCAGGGCGAGCAGCTCTACAACAACGCCTGCATCAGCTGCCACGGGATGAACCTGCAGGGTGTCAATGCTCGCGGACCAAGCCTGATAGGTGTCGGCGAGGCTGCGGTCTACTTCCAGGTCTCCACCGGGCGGATGCCAGCGACCCGCCAGGAGGCCCAGATCGCCGAGAAGCCGGTCAGGTTCACCCCCCAGGAGATCGACGCGCTGGGCGCCTTCGTGCAGGCCAACGGCGGCGGCCCAGAGGTGCCGAAGGACAGCCTCGCCGGCGGCGACGTGGCGCGCGGTGGCGATCTCTTCCGGCTCAACTGCGCGTCCTGCCACAACTTCACCGGACGTGGTATCGCCCTGTCCTCCGGCAAGTACGCTCCCGCGATCAAGGGGGTCAACGCCCAGCAGATCTACAGTGCGATGGCCAGCGGACCGCAGAGCATGCCCCGGTTCTCAGACCGGCA
The DNA here is from genome assembly GCA_025937115.1 of Pseudonocardiaceae bacterium. The sequence goes on from JAICSB010000559.1 coordinate 640, forward strand.
GCTGACTCCGCAGGAAAAGAAAGACATCATCGCCTACGTGCAGTCGGTCACCGGCGACCGGAATAACCCGGGTGGCTACCCCCTCGGTGGCTTCGGGCCGGTCCCGGAGGGTCTGATCTCCTGGATTGTGGGTATCTCGGCGCTGGTCGGAGTGACCCTGTGGATCGGATCCAAGGCATGAGCGACCACGGGGGCGCTAGCGGAGGGTCAGCTGGGCAGCGAAAGCTCCCGAGCGGTGCCGACCTGTCGACGGCGAGCCGCGAAGAGCTGGTCCGGCTGGGCTCGGCGCTGGACGGAGTGACCATCGAGCACCGGGAGGACCCCTTCCCAGTGCCGGGTACCCGTGCGGAGAAGCGCACCGAACGCAAGGTCGCGCGGTGGTTCTTCATCGCTGCGTTGGCCGGATTGGGTTTCCTGGCGGCCTACCTGTTCTTGCCCTTCGAGTACGCCCCGCCCGGACCGGGCAATCGGCACCTGCTCTACCAGCTCTACACGCCGATCATCGGGGTGCTCTTCGGGTTGACCGTATTCGCCATCGGCGCCGGGACGATCACTTACGCGAAGGATCTGCTGCCGCACGAGACCGCGGTGCAGGAGCGCCACATCGGTGGCTCCGCAGAGGTCGACCGGCTGACCACCACCGCGATCCTGGCCGACTCCGCCGCCACCAGCCACATCGGCCGGCGATCCATGATCAAACGAGCGGCCGCGCTCGGTGGCGGAATTTTCGGTATCGGACTCGGGGTCTTCGCGCTGGGCGGCCTAGTGCGAAACCCGTGGAAGGGTGGGGACCGCGCCGCGCTCTGGGTCACGCCGTGGGCCTCCTACAACGGTGAGCCGGTGTTCCTTCGCTATGACTCCGAGCAGGTCACCCTGGCGCGTCCCGAAGACCTCGCCGCCGGCTCCATTGCGACCGTCTTTCCGTACAAGCGATCCTGGTCGGAACAGCAGGCGCACGATGCGCTGCGCGCATCCGACAGCCCGGTGATGCTCATCCGATTGCACCCTGAGCAGGCGATGCAGGTGATCCAACGCAGGGGTCAGGTCGACTTCCACTACGGCGACTACTACGCGTACTCGAAGATCTGCACCCACCTGGGCTGTCCCGCCTCGCTGTACGAATCTCAGGACGCTCGGTTGCTCTGTCCATGCCACCAGTCGCAGTTCAACATGCTTGAGTACGCGAAGCCGATATTCGGTCCAGCTACCAGGGCCTTGCCACAGCTGCACATCGCCGTGAACGATGAGGGTTACTTCTACGCCAAGGGCGACTTCATCGAGCCCATAGGACCAGCGTTCTGGGAGCGGAGGTCATGAGCGCGATGACGACGCCGACCAAGGCGGGCAAGGCAGCCGACGAGCTCGATCAGCGATTTCACCTCGCGGCCGGCATGCGCCGGCAGGTCAACAAAGTCTTCCCGACGCACTGGTCGTTCATGCTCGGCGAGATCGCCCTGAACACCTTCATCGTGCTGCTGCTGTCCGGGACGTACCTCACACTGTTCTTTGACCCTTCCATGGAGGACGTCAAGTACAACGGCGTCTACCCGGGCCTCCGTGGTATCGAGATGTCCCGGGCGTTCGAGTCGACCCTGCAGCTGTCCTTCGACGTGCGCGGTGGACTGTTCATCCGCCAGGTGCATCACTGGGCGGCGTTGCTGTTCGTCGCCGCCATCGTGGCCCACATGTTCCGCACCTTCTTCACCGGCGCCTTCCGCAAGCCCCGGGAGACGAACTGGACGATCGGCGTCCTCATCGCGATCCTGGCCGGGCTGGAGGGCCTCACCGGCTACTCACTGCCTGACGACCTGCTCTCGGGGACCGGGCTGCGGATCATCTCGGCGATCATCATGTCGCCACCGGTGATCGGCACCTGGATGCAGTGGGCGATCTTCGGCGGCGAGTTCCCCGGTACCTTGATCATTCCTCGGTTCTTCATCGTCCACGTGCTGCTCATCCCGGGAATCCTGCTTGCGCTCATCGCTGTGCACCTCGGGCTGGTCTGGTACCAGAAGCACACGCAGTTCCCCGGCCCCGGACGAACCGAGCGCAATGTGGTCGGTGTTCGCATCCTGCCGGTCTTCGCGACGAAGGCTGGCGGCTTCGCGCTGAC
>JAICSB010000363.1 GCA_025937115.1 Pseudonocardiaceae bacterium
CGGTACGCAGCCTGCCAGCTCGCTGGAATCGAACCCACATTCACCACATACGACGGCGACGACCCGGACGGGTACGCACTCGCCGCGAACGGCCAGCGCCGCGATTTGACCAAGAGTAAATGCGCGGTTGTCTCTGCCCGCGCCCAACTTTTAGTTCCTAAAAATTGGGGTGATCAGGGTCGGATGGCCAGGGTCATGCAAATCTCGCAGGCCTCCTAAGCCAAGCCGGGACCGTTGTGGGGGCGGCCGACCTCGCCGATTCGGTGCTGACCGGCGGGGTGAGCCTGGACAAGGCGTATGAGACGGCTCGGGATCGGAAGCGGGCAGCTGAGTCCACCGACTCGCAGATGGCCACCCTCCGGGGTGAGGCACCGGAACTCGCAGATCAGGTCACCGAGGAACGGCTGAAACTGAACGAAGCGGTGCACTGCGAGAGCGGAAAGCTCTGGCTTTCACTTCTGACTGTGTGGCCATTCCTGCCGGGCCTCGTAATAACGAGGCTAGTCGTTAATCCCCCGAATTGATGCCGCCATTAGGGCGGCAGCGCTAAGCGGGCTCTTTTAATTCAGCAACGGAAACGGTCGCGCTCGTGCAATGTCGAATGGCGGGACACCCGGCGCAGAGTCGCGCTGCCTCCGCTCGCCGGATCTGTTCCTGGCGCTGGTGCTGGTGGCCGCCGTTGCCGGGTGTCCGGTCGAACAATTGGTGGCGTCCGATGCACGCTGCGTCGGGCAACCGGGGGAGGTCGGTCAAGATCTCCGCTAGCAGGGCCACCACGGCGTCAGGGTTCACGGGGCCAAGTGTTCACCCCGGCCAGTGCAGCGAACGGCCCCGCACGGCGGCAGCTAGCGGGCCGTGCGGGGCCGTTCCAGTGACCTTCGATCAGTCGAACTCGCCGGACTTCACGCCGGTGGTGAACGCGGCCCATTCGGTCGCGGTGAACGTCAGGTGCCCGCCGGACGGGTTCTTACTGTCCCGGACGGCACGCGCGCCGCCGTCGAGGTCGGCTACTTCGACACAGGCGCCCGTGTTGTTGCTAAAGGTAGACTTCCGCCATACGGCGGGAGCCAGGTCATCTGTCATTGATGCCCCTCCTCGCACTACTCGTGTCTGGGATTGGCGAGCTGCGCGATCATGGTCAGGCTCTCGTCGCAACCGAGGGCTTGACCGCGTAGCTCGTCAAACAGCGTAGCTAGCCGGGCGACTATCGACTGATCGTCGATGATGTGGCCCCCGACCGCGTATTCCTGGTAGGCGGCATCGGGCAGCAGTTGATCAGGGAAGGCGAGCAGGGTGAATGGCCCGGTGCCGACATGCAGTCCGAGGTCGAACGGAAGCACCCGCAGCTCGATGTTCGGCCACGTGGCGCGTTCGAGTAGCTGCGCCAGTTGAGCGGCAGCGACAGCCTTGTCTCGCGCGCATCGCTCTAGGGCGCCCTGGGACACCACGGCGGTGAGTTGGAGTGCGTCTGGCTCAGTGAGCCTGCCCTGGCGTTGTAGCCGCGCCTTGACAAGCCGATCGATTTCCTTAGCTGGCGGTGGAGCGCTGAGGCTGTAGAGCCTGCGCATGTACTGCTCGGTTTGCAGCAAACCGGGAATGATCTCGATGTCCAGGCAGCGCAGCGACATCGCGTCGGTCTCTAGGCCGACGTAACCCGCGAGGTATTTCGGCAGTCTGTAGGTGGACCACCAACCGCGCTTGCTGGCCTCCTCGCGTAACTCGTCGAGTTCAGCGAGTGTGGTCTCGTCGGCTCCGTAGCGACGTTCGACTAGCACGATCAAGTCGGACTTGCTGGGTGCGTTGCGGCCGGTCTCGATATGGCCGATCCGGGCCTCTGAGCAGCCGATCGCCGCTGCCGCGTCCGCTCGGCTGACGCCTGCGGCGACCCGTAGTCGTTCCAGCTCGATGCCGAGCTGGAGACGTCGGACGGTAGGCCCTGCCATGGCGGGAATCATAGTCACACCCGATTCTGTGCGTAGGGGTACGGCGCGTAGGGCTAGATAGTGTAGGAATACAGAGCTACAGTCTACGAGACGTCAGCGGAGGGGCTGGCGTCTCGACCGCGCGCCTAGCCCGTGCTCCGCGTGACCGGGCCGGGCGCCTAGACCTAGGAAGCGGTGGGCACTGGTGACTGACGTAGGCGCGCTGCCCAGTGGCTGGGCAACCGACACCGCTCTGCTGGCGCGCATCCTGACCCGGCTGCGTGAGTGGAACCCAGAGCCACGGCGGCGAACGCCTGGCGCGCCGCAGTTCGGGGTGAGCTGCCGCCGCGCTAGCGCCGCCGGTCCGCTGATCGACATCACGCTGCCCCGTAGCTCCGACCGGTCGCCGGTGGCGTGCCCCCCGCCGCTGTTCCGGCGGCCGGTCGGACCCACCGAAAGGCGCCCCTGATGGCGAAACACCGACTGGCGGACCGGCGGGCGCACCTCGGGGGGATTGGACCGCCCTCCTGCCCACGACTGTGTACCGAATGGTGGACCTGCCCACCGGCACCATTCACCTCTTGCCGCGCGACGCCGACGCCAACCGCTGGGGCCGCTACCCGGCCGTCTGCGGAGTGGAAGTGTTCCCCGCGAGTCTCACCGACCCCGGACGTCGCTACTGCCGGTCATGCCGATCCACATCTAGCGTCCCGAGTCAGAGATCGGATTCGCTCCGGTGAACGCCGACCAGTCCGGTACCGGCAAGCCGACCCGCCGTGACCCGAACCGGCGCGTAATCGACATCACTTGCTCGACGCACGGCGGTGCGCGGGGTTTCACTCCGCTGGTCTGCACCAAACGCGATGACCTCATCGAGTTGAATCCACACGCCACGGATGGATGCGTGCTCATCTTCGATGAGAACGCCGCTACTGCCCTATTCGACGTGCTCGGGGAGTGGTTGGGGTGAGCATCAAATGGGGGCTGTCCGTTGCGGACTGGCACGACCACGCCATTGATGACCGCCAGAACTACCCCGGTGGCGCACTCCAGGCCCGGTGCGGGCACTGGCTGATGATCGTCACCCCGCTTCGGGACAAATCGTGCGGGAAACAATGCCAGGAATGCGCGACAGCGATCACCGGTACGACTTCGCCACCCTAGAACTCCGACCGGTCGCCGGGCTGAGCGGAAGCTGCCCCCCGTCAATCAGCTTCCACGGTGCTCCCCGGCGCCCGGTCGGTCCCAACGAAATACCGAAGTCGGAGAGAACGCGCAATGCCGATCGACACCCGCACGGTGAACACCAGCACCACCGCGACCGACCCCGCCACCGACGCATGCCCCTACTGCGGCGGTGCCAGCGGCATGCAATCCACACCCGCCCCGGCTGGCGTCCAATCCTGGTCGTGCACGGAGTGCGGTCCGGAGTTCGCGGTGGTGGTGGGTCCGCCGTGGTCGTGGTCGATGGTGTGGTCGAGGTCGGCGCTGTGGGTGGTGGCGCGGCATCCCGGGTAGACACACGATCGGTCCCGGATTTCGACGTGGCGGCGGAGTAGCGCCCCGGCGAACCGGGCGGTCGGATCCTGGTCAGCGTGGTCGGGGTCGCTGGTGGCGCGGGATAGCAGGTCGGTGATGATCTGGTCGCGGGTGTGGTGCTGCCAGCGGCCGTCGAGCAGACCGAGGTAAATATCGGCGCGTAGCCGACCGATCCGGCCGCGATGCCCGGCGCGTGTGACCACCCAGGCGAGTTCTTCGACATGCGCGCACGCCGCAGCGGCCTGCTCTACGGGCAACACGGACCCGGTGACGGTGGCGGTGGCGTCGTCGTTGAGGTACCCGATCACGTTGCGTTCCCGCACCGCGGTGGCATACCGGCAGGCGGCCCACTGCGGGTCCAACGCGATGGCTAGGCGCTTGATCCGGGCGGCGAGCTCGCCGGTGGTGAGCCTGCTGGCTTGGGGCAGCAGCCGCGCGCACCACCGCGGTCTGCTCGGGGGTCAGCCCAGCGCACAGATCCGCGAACACCCAGGCTTTGCTCCGGCAGATCCGGCCGGTGTCCAGCGCGGTGAACACCGCGGGCATCCGTAGTACCAGGGTTTCGGCGAAGTCGAGTTCCCGGTCGGCGGCGCGGCGGGTCCAGGCCAACGCGGCACGGATCTCATCCGCCGCACACGGTGGCGACACCACCAACCGACCCACCTCATTCGCACCGGCATCCGGGTCACACCACCCGACC
>JAICSB010000466.1 GCA_025937115.1 Pseudonocardiaceae bacterium
AGGAAGCCGCTGGAGTGCGCGTAGTCGAGGAACACGATGGCGGGGTCTTCGGGTTCCGGGAAGGTCAGCAGCACGAAGGATTGTCCCTGGGCGGGATGCTCGCCTGCCTCGTAAGGCAGCACCTGCACTTCCACCGTGGCGTTGTGTCGGGCGTCAAGCAGGTGGCGCAGTTGTGCGTGCATCACCCCACGTCCGCCGATCCAGCGGTGCAGCGCGGCCTCGTTGATCACAGCTGTATACCGGAAGTCGGTGGCCGTTAACCGTTGCTGACGGTCGGTGCGAAGTTGCACCAGTCTCGGCAGATCGGCTGAGCGCAGATAGGGTGCGGCCGAGCTGATCACGGCCTTGGCATACTCGGGCGTCTGGAGCAGTCCCGGGATAAAGGCGTCCTGGTAGGTCTGTTCCCAGGCGGCTCCGGCCTCCAGCCCTATCAGTAACTCGACGTTGTCGGGCATCACGTCGGAGTACTGCTCCCACCAGCCGAGTACGTCACCGTCGCGGCGAAGCGTGCGCATCTCCTCAGCTTTGCGCTCGTCCACGTTGAATACCTTGATCAGCTTGTCCAGTTGCGCGGCGGTGAGCTGACCGCGGGCGTTCTCGACCCGGCTCAGCTGCGGTTGTGACGTGCCGATCTTCTTGGCGAGGGTGCCTCCGGACATCCGCGCGCCATCCCGAAGTCGTTTGATCTCTGAGCCGAGTCGTCGCCTGCGCACAGTCGGGCTGATCGCCATGCTGTCTCCCGCATCTCCGGTCAGGTCACTTCGCTGTCAAGCCATACACCCGTTCGGGCCCCTTGCGCTTCGACTGTGAATATCCCAGAATATCCAAGGCTATCCATCAAATGGGCGCGCGAAGCCGCCACAGGGTAGTCCGACCAGGGGCGCCGTCCGCAGGTGGGCACCCGCATCACGTCGGGCGGCGCACCTGGCCCGGAACTGGCAGAGGAAGCGAGGTACCGTGCTCGAACTTTTGATCCGCACCGAGGCTCGGCCGCCGGTTGGGCAACTTCCCCGACCGGTCGACGCTCCCTGCGGCCGACCGGACATCCCGGCGGCGACGGGTCTACGCGGTGTCAGGAACTCGACGGTGCCGGTGTGAGATCGGTGACCAGCTCGGGCTGGACCGTCGATCAGACCAGCCACCGGCTCGTCTGTGACGCACTGCGCAGAATCCTGCACCAAGCCGCGCAGGCCAGTCCCGGTGCCGTCGAGAGGGTCGACTCGATGCTGTGCCGAGTCAGCGCGGTGTTATACCTGCTGCTGCTCGATCACCCCATCGACCGGCGGGGACGCTGCCGATCCTGCCGACGCCCAGGCAGGATCGCGCTCCGACGCCGATCCTGCCTGATCCACCTCAGAGCGAACTACTGGCTGCTGCGTCAACCCGATAAGGCAATGCTGCTCGCCCACCTTGCCGACCACCTGGGACTGGACCACGCATCCGCACCTCCTGCGACCACTCCACCCGACCGATCCAGCCAGACCATGACCGCCCTGATCGATCCCCGCGACACTGACGTGCTGCCCACAGCGGTGAGCGTCGCTGATCCACCGCAGACCCCGACCGTCCCGCCCACGCTTTCGCCCCGCAGATTCCCTGGAGCGGGACGGTCGGGCCTCACCGACGACGAATCCAAGGCTCACTCCGACGATGGTCAACCACCATGCCCTGGCAGCTCGCTGGTGATCACCGGAGGCATGCCATGGCCGAGGTGACGAAAAATGTCAATCCCGCCGAGCTGGCGCGGAAGGCTGCGGCATTACGGCAACTGTGCCAGCACCGGCACAGACCTTTGCTGGTGCCCGACCCCCGATTCGGTGTCACCCGTGCCCGGCTCAGTGTCGACGACCCCCACCCGGCAACACCGCGGCAGCGCACCCTCACCAACGTCCAGCACGTGCAGCTGGGCGGCACGCCACAGCGGGCGACCCCGCGGGTCCCTGATCCGCAGTTCCCCAAGAAGATTCCGGCTGGCCGCCGGTCGAGACACCCCGTGCCCCCAGCTCCTGGCGGCCAGCCGGACCCCAACCTCCAGATCCAGGAACTCCCGTGTCGACAGCCACGGTGGGCGCGCTGCACCCAGGAAGGGCGCTTGCATCTGCTGCAACCCGCCGAGGTCATCGCTGCCACCACCCAGGGCCACGCCGCCGCAGTACGCGTCCGCCGGCTACCTGCCGAAGGCCTCACTATCACCAGCGGCCCGTCCGGGGCACTGTGCATGGCCTGTGTCCTCCGCGCAATCTCCGCGATGCCCGGCCCCGACCCCAGGGACACCACATGAGTTCCCCCCGGCGCAGTCTCCCGTCGACTCCCGCATCAGGTCTGTGCTCTGACCGTCAGGTGTGTATACCCTCCGACGTTGAGGAACTGCTGATCGACGTGGTCGCCGATGGCTTCGTGCTCTACTGCTGCGGTGACCGGGCTGCGCCGAGCGCCCTGGTTGCCTCCTATGAGTGGGAATGCTGCCTCGATCTGGTCACCATCCGGGACTTTGACCGGGTCACCGCCGCGAGGGTGCCCAAGCAGTACGGGATGGACCTCTTCGCACCCCAGGTCGCGGTCTGGGCGTACGAGGGCCCGCCGCAGCGGGCGCTGCGCGCACTGCTGGACCTGGTGCATCCCACGCACCCCGACGCGCCCACCACTCCCTTCCCCGCACCGCAGAGGCTGCACATTCCCCCTGCTCAGCAACGCCCGATGACGATCCGGCTCCCTTCACCCGGTCGCGCCCATGCCCGGGCCACTCGGCTCACCATCACGATGGCGAGCCGAGACACTGGTTCTGAAGAGAAAATACCTGGAGCCGTCGACGTCGGACGGACGGCACCAGCGAGTTTTCCCGAGATCACGCCGACCCGCCAGGGTCCCCGATGGCTGTCAAGGACGCCGCCGGGTCACCCGGAAGCGCCCTTGACAGGACCTAGTTCGCGGACACGACGTGGTCGCCGTAGTACCTAGCGCGTGATGCTCAGCAGATTGGCTGATCGTGCTCAGCGATAGTGGCGATCAGGGGCGATGAGATAGGGAGATCAGCCGACCGCGGTTGATGCTGGGCACAGTGCCGCTGAGCGCGTCGGCACGCGTGCCGGGCGAGACCGTCATCGCACCGAAGGCCACCGCGAAGATCCCCAGCATCGATCTTGAATTTACGTTTATAGCTGGTTGACCTGGTGTTTTGTGGGCCGCCTGGGGGTCGAACCCAGAACCCAAGGATTAAAAGTCCTTTGCTCTGCCAGTTGAGCTAACGGCCCCGCGCGCTGATCGTAGCCAACGCCGCATCGCGGCTGGTGATAGGCGGGCGGTATGGGGTTGAGCCAGCTCTGGCCGGGACCTC
>JAICSB010000496.1 GCA_025937115.1 Pseudonocardiaceae bacterium
ACTCAGCGCACCAGTGATCTTTCGCAGCGCCTGGCTCATCAGCCGGGCCTGCAGGCCGACGTGCGAGTCGCCCATCTCGCCTTCGATCTCCGCCCGTGGCACCAGGGCTGCCACTGAGTCGATGACCACGACGTCGAGCGCGCCGGACCGGATCAGCATGTCCGTGATCTCCAGCGCCTGTTCCCCGGTGTCGGGTTGAGAGACCAGCAAGGCGTCGGTGTCCACGCCGAGCGCTTTCGCGTAGTCAGGATCCAGCGCGTGCTCGGCGTCGATGAACGCGGCGATCCCGCCGGCCCGCTGGGCGTTGGCCACCGCGTGCAGCGCGACCGTCGTTTTTCCGGAGGACTCCGGGCCGTATACCTCTACGACCCGGCCGCGGGGCAGGCCGCCGATACCCAGCGCCACGTCCAGGGCGATGGAACCGGTCGGGATCACCTCGATGGGCGCGCGGCCCTCGTCGCCCAGGCGCATCACCGAGCCCTTGCCGTGCTGCTTGTCGATCTGGGCCAAGGCGATCTCGAGCGCCTTCTCCCGGTCCAGTCCTGGTGCCATCTGACGGTCCACCTCGCTGATCGGTTCTTCTGGGTCGGCGCCGACGCTAAGCGATGGGTCTGACACTTCGCGGCGACACACGCCGGATCTGTGGACAGGGCTCCGGCTGTGGACAACAGCCTAAGCGAACACCTGTTCGACGTCGGAAGCGACACGCCGGTGTGCGATCCTGACGCGCCCACCGGCACCAGGGAGTAGCCGACCGGTCAGCGCCGGTCTTCGGGGACGTCGAATGCGGTGCACACCACGGCCCATACCCGCTTGGTGTCGATCCCCGCCTCCAGCGCTGCGTTCACCGTCCGACCGCCGAGATCGGCGAAAACATGATCATGTGCCAGTGCGGCTGCCCGGGCCCGGCCGAATTCCTCGTCCATCCGTTGCCGGAAGTGGGTTATCCGCATCCCTTCAGGTTAGGTACCCGCTCGCGGCTACCGTGATGGGGTGTTCGTCCAGGACGACCCGACCGGACTGTCTTCCACCGCAGGACAGCTGGTGATCCTGTTCGGGCTGCTCTGCGCTCTGGCGGTGCTCATCCGCTGGTGGTGGCAGCAGCGGCGGCGCTGATCGGTGTGGCGCGAATCGGGTGTCCAGCCGCGGTCAGGCAGCGACCCGTGGCGAGCTCGAAGCGCCAGCCGTGCAAGGCGCAGGTGAGGACCCCGCCGGAGACACTGCCGAACTTGGTCAGATCGGCACGCAGGTGCGGGCAGCGGCGTTGCACCCGCCAGCCGTCCAGGTTGATATCGGAACCGTCGTCGTTGCACTGGTCGTACCAGTTCTCGACGTAGTCGATGCGCTCGGGCGACAGGCATTTGAAGAAGATGTAGACGAACTCGTTGTACTGCCCGACCCGGCTGGCCCGAAACCGCAGGGATAGGAACAGGCTGTTCGACCAGTCCACCTCGCGGCGGGCCACGTTGCTGGCGATCAGGTCAGTCGAAGTAGACAACCGGTAGCGGCAGTGCTCGCCGGCGAACTCGCGCACCTCGCGCGTGATGAAGTCGATAACCAAGGGGCACTCACCGACGTCCAGGCGTACCGGACCCCCGACTCCTGTGCAGATGTTCTCGGCCCGCTGCAGCAGCGGCTCCCACCACTGTTTGAGCTGCTCGAGCAAGTCAGCAGGCACCGGCGCCCGGCTGGCCCGTTCCTGCGCCAGAGCAGGCTGTGCGCGGGTCTGGTATTCGCGCAGATAGGCGGTCTTCTCGCCGAAGATGTGCTCGATCTCGGTGGCCGAATGCCGGTGGGTGAGCTCACAGCGCGAGCCGTCCAGTTCAGCGACGCTTCCCGGCAGCAGCAGATGCGCCGACACCGCAGGACGCGCTGAAGCCAGTTCGGCCAGGAACTCCCTCTGGTCGGTGAAGATGCTTTCCCCGTCGGGTCCGACCCCGTTGAGAGCGAAGAGCTCCTCGTCGAGGAAGCACGGCGGACCCGCGGTGGGAAACACGTGCGCGGCGCCCACGGCGTCGATGTAGCGCAGCGCCCGGTCGGTCTGCCCGGCCCGCTTGCGGTGGGCAAACTCCTTGCGCGCGCCCGTGGGCAGGTCATAGACCATCGGCCACCAGATCGCGCCGGAGAACTGGGTGAAGTATCCGTGTACCTCGCCGAAGTCCCGGAGCTGCTCGATGTCCAGGGGGTGGGCGTCGTTCTGGTTGAGGATCACGGTGCGGCCGTCGTCCAGAGACAGCGCCGAGTCACCGATCGGCCCGTCACTGGGCCCGGTCAGTGACGTGATCATGATACGCAGCCCGTCGCGGTGCATCGGGACACCTGACTGCGTGCGCAGAAAGCTCCGGAACCCGACGCCGGCGAGCTCACGTTCCAGCTCGTCAGTCGGGTAATCCGGGAGCAGCACTGTGATGTCCTTGCGCACGTGCCGGCGCAGTAGCTCAGCGTCGAAGTGGTCGCGGTGCAGGTGCGAGACGTAGAGGTAGTCGGCCTGGCCGAGGGAGTCCCAGTCCAGGTCGCTGTTGTTCGGGAAGGGGAACCACGATCCGAAGAAAGCCGGGTTCACCCAGGGGTCACAGAGCACACTGCCGGCAGCCGTCTCGATGAACAGCCCGGCGTGGCCCACTCCGGTCACCCGCATGTGCTCTCCCTTCGTGGCGTACCCGCCAGATGGTGCCATCCACTGTCCGGGTCCGATCCGACCGGCGCAGGCATACGCTGCGCACAGCAGCGCGCGCCACCGAGCGGGAGGGGGCCACCGTGACCGACGTGTTTCGATCCGGCGACCATGAGCAGGTTGTATTCTGCCGCGACGAGCCTTCGGGCCTGCGCGCGATCATCGCCATCCACTCCACCGCGCTCGGGCCGGCACTGGGCGGCACCCGGTTTCACCCTTACCCCAGCGAAGAGGCCGCCCTCGCCGACGTGCTGCACCTGTCCTGCGCGATGTCCTACAAGAACGCGCTCGCCGGATTGGACCACGGCGGTGGCAAGGCCGTCATCCTCGGCGACCCGACCCGAGACAAGACGGAGGCACTGCTGCGCGCTTACGGGCGCTTCGTGCAGTCGCTGGGCGGCCGCTACATCACCGCATGCGACGTCGGTACCTACGTCGAGGA
>JAICSB010000580.1 GCA_025937115.1 Pseudonocardiaceae bacterium
GCCGTTGTAAGCTGAAGGCGTTCAATCGCTTATCTAGCGGAACTTGTTCGCGACGAAATACTCGTGATGGGGTGGGGATATTGGCGACCGTCGGGGGGCGGGCTCCATGACTAGTATCGTACTGGGCGACGACCACGCGGTGTTCGTAGAATCGTTGGTCGCAGTACTGGTAGGGCAGGGATTCCGCGTACCTGCGGTCGCCCGAAGCCTCGCCGGTACAATCGAGGCGGTCCGCCGTCATCGCCCCGATATCTGCCTACTGGGTCGACGTTTTTCCGATGGCGATGGAATTAGTGCAATCGCTCACGTTATCGCGGTAAGCCCGGCGACTCGGGTACTCATTCTGGCAGCAGACGGCGATAACGACGCGATGCGCCGGGCCGTCCGGCTCGGGGCGGCCGGATATATTCACAAGACATGTGGCGTCCGCAAGTTGGTCCACGCGCTGGAACGCGTGGTCGACGGCGCGGTCGTGCTGGACGCACCCCGGGCTGCTACCAGTGCGCGCTCCGACGTCTCCGAAGCACGCCGGCTCGCCGCTCATCTGACCGCTCGCGAGCGGGAATGCCTCGGATTGCTCGTCGAGGGGCTCGATACCCCGGCGATGACGCTGCGGCTCGGCGTGTCGACGACTACCGTGCGCAGTCATGTGCAGGCACTACTGACCAAGCTCGGAGTGCACTCCCGGCTCGAGGCTGCCACCTTTGCGGTTCGCTATGACCTCGTCGACCACGAGCAACACGGCCCGGAGGGTCAGACGAAGACGGGGTAGCCATGAGCAGGGCGATGCCGATGACCCCGGTTCGGGTGCTGCTCGTCGACGATCAGCAGATGCTGATCGAGGCGCTCGCCGCCAGGTTGGCCAGCACACCCGACATCGTGGTCGTCGGGCACTGCACGACGCGGGATCCGCATCCCGATGCGCTCGCCACCCTGCTGTGCCCTGATGTGATCACCATCGAGGTCGCGCAGGCACATGATGCGGCGACCCTGCTGGCGTCGTTTCACGCGGCGTGCCCGCCGGCACGCGTCGTGGTCCTCACCGCGAGCCGGGACCCGCAGCAGGCTGTCGAAGCGGCGCGGGCGGGAGCTGACGGCTGGGTATCGAAGGAGTCCTCGATCGGCACCCTCGCCGACGCCCTGCGCGGCGCGAGCCGGGGGGATTCTTACTTTCCACCGGAGCAGCTAGGCCACGTTCTGCGGGACCTGCGGGCAGACGTCGGCCGGGTGCGGCGCCGGGAAGGCCCGCTGGACGTCCTGACGCCCCGGGAGCACGCCGTCCTGACCTGCCTGGCGCAAGGCCGCCGCCCGGCGGAGATCGCCGACGAACTCGGAATGTCGGCGAACACCGTCCGTACCCACACCAACAAGATCTTCACAAAGCTGGGTGTGCACAGCCGGCTGGAGGCTGTTGCGGTGGCGCGCGGGGCGCTGTGCGGCGGCCAGCATCCCCCAACAGACGTAGCTGTTGCCCTCTTGGCGCAGGAGCCCGCCGCGAGCGGGCGACCGTAGCGTCGGGTTGCACCATGAGCGAAGCGATCGACGAAATCTGTCCCAACAACGGCTGGGACGACCGCTACGATCCCCGCGGCTATGGCACGCTGCCCCCAGTCTTGATGTATCACTCTGTGGCACCGTATGACCACGATCCGTATCTGGTCACCGTGCGTCCGCAACGGTTCGAACAGCAGCTGCGCTGGTTGTACCGGCGCGGCCTGCGGGCCACCTCGATGCGCGAGCTGCTGGCTGCCCGGCGTTATGGCACCGGCCGGGGGCTGGTCGGACTCACCTTCGACGACGGCTACGCCGACTTCTGCGAGCATGCGCTGCCGGTGTTGGCGCGATTCGGTTTCACCGCCACCGTGTTCGTCATCGCCGACCTGCTCGGCGGCGCCAATTACTGGGACCAGCCGGGTCCCCGCAAAACCCTCATGACGGCCGCGCAGATCCGCCACATCGGCGCGTGCGGCATGGAGATCGGTTCGCACAGCCGGCGGCACGTGTCGCTGACCTCGATCACCACCGCCGACCTCACCGCTGAGGTTTCCGGGAGCCGAACCATCCTGCAAGAAGTCTCCGGACAGGAGGTCTCCGGGTTCTGCTACCCGTATGGACACGTAGATGCACCGGCCGTGGATGCGGTGCGCGCTGCCGGCTACCGCTACGGATGCGCGATCTGGCGCTCGCCGCTGACCGGTGTGCACGCACTGGCGCGCAGCTACATCGGGGACCGCGATGGATCGCTGCGGCTGCTCGCCAAGTGGTACCGGCACCACCTGCGCCGGTGAGGCCGCTGACCGTGCTGCATGCGGCGCAGCCCACCGACGCTGGGGTGGCCAGGTACGTCGCTGCGGCGACCCTTGACCAGCTCGCCCGAGGCTGGCGGGTGGTGGTCGTGTGCCCGTCCGGCGGTCAGCTCGCCGCCGAGTGCACCGCATCCGGGGTGCCGCGGCTGCACTGGCCCGCGACCCGTTCTCCCAGCGTGGACACGGTTGGCGAGATGCAACGGTTGGGCCGGCTGATCAGCCAGGTCGACCCCGACGTGGTGCACCTGCACTCGGCGAAGGCGGGGTTAGCCGGGCGGCTCGCGGTGCGCGGGACCCGCCGCACATTGTTCCAACCGCATGGCTGGTCAGGGCTGGCAGCGCGGGGCGCGACCGC
>JAICSB010000434.1 GCA_025937115.1 Pseudonocardiaceae bacterium
CGCGGATGTCATGGGCCCGTTCGTCAACCGCCCGATTACCACAGCGGCGGCCAGCGGTATCGCCACCACAATCATCGCGCTGAACGTGTATCTGCTGTACAACGCCTTTTTCGGGTGAGAGGTCTCTATTAATGGCCTCGCTGGCACACGCTTTGGGCGCCGGGTAACGAATCGATAAGTGTTAATCGGGAATGTGTTCGCAGTGCTAGATCTACTGGAATCCACTGCTTACTGAAGTGGCACGGTCGACTACTGAGAGTCTGCACCCAGGATACCCTTGCAATCGCTGCGTCACCGGATAGAGTACGACCTTGGAAGAAGGGCTATAGGGATAAGGATCTACAACGACCGCAGCGTTCTTTAGAAACGATTTCAGGAGTAGCGGTGCGAGCTGATGAGTGCGACTGCTCTTGATGTTCAACCCAGGGCAGAGGTACAGCCGGGAGTGACTGCCCGTATGCTGACCGTACTTTCGATGTTGGTCATCGGTCGCTGGGCCGGAGCCGTTCGTGAGCCAGATGGTGGAGTAATGCTGTGTTCGGCCAACCACTTAACGTCAACTAGATATTCACTCTTGAGACGGTGTATCAGAGAGCCGGGGGGCCGCCTCTCTTGTAGTGCACTGACCTGAGTTGAACTCGGATGGCGGCAATATGATGGATCCCGCGATCAATACCTCGCTCCAGGGCGGTACCACGCGATGCCCTAGCGATGCGACCGGCTCCATGCACCGCGCCGTTGCGCAGCTGGGAGCGGCTTCGTGAGAGGTTGCGTACAGGAGGGGCAGACGCAAGGGTCGGACTGGCCGCTGATCGGACGCCGGGAAGAGTTGTCGATCATCGATCGTACCCTTGGTGGCGGTCGGCATCGCGGGTTGTTGTTGGCTGGGACGCCGGGGGTAGGCAAGACCCGGCTAGCCAGGGAGGCGCTCGCGGCCGCAGAGGCTAAGGGGTGTTCGACAGGTTGGGCGGCGGCCTCGCGGGCCGTGGCCGCCATCCCGTTCGGTGCGATTGTCCATCTGCTTCCGGCAGAAAGCGACAATTCAACCCATCTGCAGGTGCTGCAGCGGACCGGGGAGTGGTTGACCTCCCAGGCCAGGGGGCGGCGGGTGGTGCTGGGTGTCGATGACGCGCACCTGCTGGACGACGCCTCGGCGGCGCTCGTGCATCACCTAGCGGTCACCGGCGTGGCTTTCGTCGTTGCCACCCTACGCACCGGGGAGCCTTGCCCTGAGCCAGTGACGGCGCTGTGGAAGGACGGCGCGGCCGAGCGGTTGGAGGTCCAGGGGCTGGCCCGCACCGAGGTCGCTGAGTTGATCGAAGCCGCGCTGGGCGCTCCGGTGGATGGGCTGACCGGGGAGCGGCTGTGGCAGCTCAGCCGCGGCAATATTCTGTATCTCCGCGAGCTGGTCCGGGGTGGTCGCCAGACGGGCGCCTTGGCCTACGCCGAGGGCATCTGGCAGTGGGCCGGACGGGTCAGCGCGCCCCCGCAGTTGGTCGAGCTGATCCAGGCCCGGATCGGGGGTCTGCCGGCGGCGGCCCGGGTTGTCGGGGAGATGGTGGCCTTCGGTGAACCGCTGGAGGTCGGTGTGCTGGCCCGGGCCGGGGTATCCGCGGCGGATGTGGAGGCCGCCGAGCGGGCTGGCTTGGTGGTCACCGAACCGGCCGGTCTTGACATCCGAGTGCGGCTGGGGCATCCACTGTTCGGCGAGGTCATTCGGGCCCAGACACCGCCGCTGCGCAGCCGCACGGTGCACTCGATGCTGGCCGAGGCGGTCGGCTCGCCCGACGGGCCTCGTTCCGAGGACGTACTGCGGATCGCTGTCTGGCACCTGGAGGCCGGCACGCTGCCGGAGCCGGGCCTGTTGGTGGCCGCGGCTGGTCGTGCACTCAGCGCGCTGGACTACCGGCTGGCCGAACGGTTGTGCCGGGTTGCTGGAGAAGCTGGTGCCGGCTGGTCGGCTGAACGGTTGCTGGCGCAGGCTCTGGTTGGTCAGGGTCAAGCCGGGCCAGCCGAGGAGTTGCTGGCGGGTCAGCTGACGCAGGCGCGCACCGACGCCGATCGGGCCGAGGTGGCCGGCATCCGGGCGTTGAACCTGTACTGGGGCCTGGACCGGCCGGCGGCGGCTGAAGCGGTGCTCGACCATGCCTCGGCCCTGATCGTAGAGCCGGCCCACCGCGCCAGTCTGACTGTCGTTCGAGCCAGGTTCCTGTTGCACGCGGGCCACTGCCCGCAGGCGCTGGCCTTTGTCGACGCCGTGCGCAACGACCCGCATGCACCGAAGCCGGCAGTGCTGGAGGCGGTGGTGACGACCACCATGGCCCTGGTGGCCGCAGGTCGCTACCACGAAGCCATCGCTACCGCGGCACGGGGACTGCAGCTAGGGCAACAGCTGATTGCCGGTGGTTGGCTGGTGAGGCTGGACGAGTTGGCCGCTACCCAGGCCAGTGCCCACGTGTGGAGTGGCCAGCTCGCCACGGCGAGTGTGCTGGCCGAAGCCGGCTATCAGCGGGCTCTGGACGCGCAATCGCCACTGAGCGTCGCGGTATGGGCGCTCGTGCGCGGCAGGGTCGCTGAGACCCGGGGTGCGATGGTCACTGCGTCGGGCTGGATGCGGGAGGCGGTGGGGGTTGTCGGTGGCCGGGCTCGGCTGCACCCCTACCAGGGTTACACCGCCAAAGTGGGCTTTTGCGCGCTGGCTCGGGTGGCGGCCCTGGCTGGGGATTTGGGCTCCGCTGAGGCTGCGCTGGCGCAGGCGGATGCGCTCGCCGGTCCGGCGATGCGTTTATTCGATACCTGGTCGGGGCCGGTCCATGCCTGGGTGGCCGCCGCTCGCGGCGAGGTCCGGGCCGCGATCGAGCTGGCGCTGGACAGGGCCGTGGAGGCCGGACGCTACGAGCAGGCGGGGTTCGAGCTGATCGCGCTCCATGATGTGGCCCGGCTCGGCGCGCCGGCCCGAGTGGCGGCGCGGGTGGTCGAGCTCGCCGGTATCGTTCAGGGCGACTTGGCGCCGCTGTTCGGGGCTCATGTGGAGGCACTGCTGGCTTCTAGCGGTACGGCCCTGGATGAGGTCGCTGCATCCTTCGCGGACCTGGGGGTCAACTTGCTCGCCGCGGAGGCGGCTGCGGCGGCTGCCACCGCGCACCGCTACGCCGGTCGTACCGGCAGCGCCGCAGCCTCCGCGGTTCGCGCTACCGCGCTGGCGGCAAGCTGCGAGGGCGCCCGCACTCCAGCCCTGGCTCGTCTCGACGAGCCTGTCGGCCTGACCCCACGAGAACTGGAGATCGCCCGGATGGCCGCAAGAGGACTTTCCAGCCGGGAGATCGCCGCCCGGCTCGTGGTGGCGATACGTACGGTCGACAATTCGCTGGGGCACGTGTACGCGAAGCTGGGCATCGGCGGGCGGGACGAGCTGGCGCCCATTTTCCAGTGTCACGGATGAATAGCGTGGGCGTTGAGTAGTCCTCGGAGGTCGGCTGAGCATGTTCCCCGCAGTTCGGCTGGCCGGCGCGGCCGGGCCGGGTAGCCGGACCGCCGAAGTCGAGTAGTCCGTTACTCCGGACGCCGCCGCCGGGCCGCCCTAGCGTCAAAGCATGGACCTCACAGCTGCGATTA
>JAICSB010000258.1 GCA_025937115.1 Pseudonocardiaceae bacterium
CCGCACCCACTTCGCCGCGGTCTTATCTCCCACCCCAGGGATGCCTGGCAGATTGTCCGAGGGGTCGCCCCGCAGTGCCGCGTAATCCGGGTATTGCGCCGGGGTCAAGCCGTAGCGCTCGGCGACCTCGTCAGGAGTGAAACGGGTCAGGTCCGAAACCCCCTTTCGGGGGTAGAGCACTGTCACCCGGTCACTGACCAACTGCAACGCGTCTCGATCCCCGGTGCAGATCAGTACCTGGAAACCCGCGGCTTCGGCCCGGGTTACCAGGGTCGCGATGACGTCGTCGGCTTCGTAGTTCTCCTTGGTGAGCACCGGGATCCCCAGGGTGCCCAGCACGTCATGGATCAGCGAGACTTGGCCGCGGAACTCGTCGGGTGTCGCGCTGCGGTTGGCCTTGTATGGCGCGTAGGCCTCCGCTCGGAAGGTCTTGCGAGAGATGTCGAACGCTGCGGCGATGTGACTGGGCTGCTCGTCGCGCAGCAGATTGATCAACATCGAGGTGAAGCCGTACACCGCGTTGGTCGTCTGCCCCGTTGTGGTGCGGAAATTCTCGGCGGGCAGCGCGAAGAACGCCCGGTAGGCCAGCGAGTGGCCATCGAGTAGGAGCAGCCGCGGTGGAGTAACCGTCACGGCCCGCGAGTCTAGGCCGGAGCACCGACAGCCGGCTGCGCCAGCACCCAGAGTGGCGAGATCCCTGGCCTCAGGAGGTTCTGCGTGACCACGTCCGGCGTCCCGTTCGAGGTCACCCGGCTGCGTGCGTCAGACTCGTTGGCAGACCTGCTGGCTAGGGCGCGCTGCCGATAGCTCACTATGGGCACTTGCTCGGCTGGCGGTGGCTGCACCGACCGCGGCCGATGTCTATCCCGTGGAGGAGGAGCGCCGCCGTGCGACCAGCAGGGCCTGTCCGGTCGCCGGACGGGGCACGGCCGGACAATTCCGGCTTCACTCGGCCGGTTGCCGGCCTGCTGCACGCGGTGCTCGGCGCACTGATCGCGATCGCCGCCCTGACCGGGCTGGCCGCTCCGGCACTGGCCACGCAGCAACCACCGCACGGCACATCATCGCAGCCAGCCCCACCCGAGCAGCCGGGTCTGCCGGTCGGCGGCACCCTGCGCAACGTCGACGGCACGCTGCTGTCCGGTGTCCGGGTGCAGGCCCTCGACGCCAGCGGACAGCAGGTCGCCTCGACTACGTCGAACACCGGTGGTCGCTGGGAACTGACCGTACCCACCCCGGGCCGATACACGTTCCGGATCGATCGACAATCCCTGCCGCCGGGTGTCACCGTGCTGCAGGGCGAGGTGGTCCGCGATGTGGCGCCAGGAACGTTGTCGCTGGTGGTGTTCCGATTCGGCGCGCAGCGTGCCGGGCTGCAGACATCGGCGAGCGCGACGGCCCTGCGGGTATTGGTCGACGGAATCCGGTTCGGCTTGGTCATCGGCATCACCGGGGTTGGCCTGTCACTGATCTTCGGGACGACCGGGCTGACCAACTTCGCGCATGGCGAACTGGTCACGATCGGAGCCGTGCTGGCCTGGACGCTGAACGTGACTTTCGGGCTGCAGCTGATTTGGGCCACCTTGCTGGCCATCGTGGCCGGCGCCGCTCTCGGCGCGGCCACTGACCTCGCTATCTGGCGGCCGATGCGGCGGCGGCGTTCGGGCCTGGTCGCCCAGCTGGTGATCTCCATCGGTCTGGCGCTGGCGCTTCGTTATGTGGTGCTGATCTACTTCGGCGGCCGGTCGGAGTCGTTCGCCGATTACACCAATCAGGTGGAACGCAACTACGGGTTCATCAGCATCACCGACAAGGATCTTGCCACGATCGTGATCAGCCTGGCCGTGCTGGTCGGGGTCGCACTGCTGCTGCAACGGACGAGGATCGGCAAGGCCATGCGGGCGGTGGCCGATAACCGGGATCTGGCCGCTTCATCGGGCATCAACGTCGAACGGGTCGTGCTGTTCGTGTGGATCCTGGCCGGCGCACTGGCGGCGTTGGGCGGCGTGCTGTTCGGGCTGTCCGAGTTGGGCGGCACGGTGCAGTACGAGATGGGCTTCAACCTCCTGCTGCTGATGTTCGCCGGGGTGATCCTGGGTGGGCTGGGCACCGCCTACGGCGCGCTGCTGGGCTGCCTGGTCGTGGGAGTGCTGGTGCAGGTATCCGCACAAGTCATCCCGGTCGATCTGAAGTACCTGGGTGGGCTCGCTGTTCTCATCGTCATCCTGGTGATCAGGCCGCAGGGTTTGCTCGGCAGCCGGGCGCGGATCGGGTGAGCAGATGATCGACATCGCGAGTCTGCTCGCCAACGGCATCGCGGCGTTGGTCGGCCCGTCGGCGATCTTTTTCGCCTTGCTCGCGATCGGCCTGAACGTTCACTTCGGTTACGGCGGTCTGCTCAATTTCGGTCAGATCGGCTTCGCGTTGGTCGGCGGGTACGGAATGGGCATCGCGGTGCTGTATTTCGGCCTGCCGCTGTGGTTGGGAGTGCTGGTGGGGATCGTCGCGGGGGTAGTCCTCGCGCTGTTGCTCGGGATCCCGACGCTGCGGCTTCGTGCGGACTATCTGGCGATCGTCACGATCGCGGCTGCGGAGATCCTGCGGCTGATCACCCGGTCGACGTCGATGACCAATTTCTCCGGTGGGACCCAGGGTCTCACAGGCTACGGCGGCAGCTTCCGCCAGCTCAGCCCTTTCGACAACGGTCGTTTCTATGATTTTTACGGGGTACGTTTCCTCGGTCAGGATCTGTGGGCGATCTGGGTGGGCTGGACTGTGGTGGGTCTGTCGCTGATCCTGGTGTTCCTCCTGGTACGCAGCCCGTGGGGCCGGGTGCTCAAGGCGATCCGGGAGGACGAGGATGCTGTCCGCGCATTGGGCAAGAACGTCTTCGTCTACAAGATGCAGGCGTTGGTTTTGGGTGGGGTCTTCGGTGCGGTGGGTGGGATCGTCTTTGCGCTGACCACGCAGTCGCTCACGCCGGACTTCTACTCGCCGCCGCAGACCTTTTTCGCCTATGCGGCCCTCATCATCGGCGGCGCCGGTCGGGTGTTCGGTCCGGTCATCGGCTCGATGATCTTCTGGTTTGTGCTCTCGATCACCGATAATTTTCTGCGCCAGGCCACCGCGGGTAGTAACCCCTTGATCTCCTTCATCGATAATCAAGATGTCGGCGCTATCCGGTTCGTTCTGGTGGGGGTGGCTCTGGCGGCGCTGATGGCCTTCCGACCGCAGGGCATCTTCGGCAAGCGGAGTGAGGTGCTGCTCGATGCGCGTTGAGGTGTCAGCCGAAGTGCCCGCACAACCGGGTGCCCGCAAGCTCGACCCGGTGCTTGCGATCGATTCGATCACTCGCTCATTCGGCGGCGTACGGGCCGTCGACGTGGCTCACCTCGAGTTCCAACGGGGCTGGATCACCGGGCTGATCGGTCCGAATGGCGCGGGCAAGACCACCTTGTTCAACCTGCTCACCGGGTTCGACCGGCCCGACACCGGTCGCTGGACCTTCGACGGGATGCCACTGTCCCGGCTCGCCCCGCACCAGGTGGCCCGCCGAGGGTTGGTCCGCACGTTCCAGCTCACCAAGGCGCTCGCCAAGCTCACCGTGCTGGACAACATGCGTCTGGCCGCCCCGCAGCAGACCGGGGAGCGGTTCTTCGGCGCTCTGCTCGGCACCTGGGGACGGCAGGAGCAGGCCAACACCCGCAAGGCGATGGAGCTGCTCACCCGGTTCCAACTGGACGCCAAGGCCCACGATCTCGCCGGCTGCCTGTCCGGTGGCCAGCGCAAGCTCCTGGAGATGGCCAGGGCTCTGATGATGGATCCGGCCGTCGTGATGCTCGACGAGCCAATGGCCGGAGTGAACCCCGCGCTCACCGAGAGTCTCCTGCAACACGTCAAGTCGCTGCGCGATGACGGCATGACCGTGGTGTTCGTGGAGCACGACATGGACGTCATCCGGGACATCAGTGACTGGGTGGTGGTGATGGCACAGGGCCGGGTGATCGCCGAGGGTCGGTCCGAGGCGTTGTCGGCCAATAGGGCGGTGGTCGACGCTTACCTGGGCTCGCACCACGATCAGGTACTGGAGTTCGACGCCGACGGCAACCCGGTGGGCCAGACGGCGATGCTCGTCGCCGAGATCGAAAGTGAGCTCGAGGCTGCCATCGAACGCGGTCAGGATCTGTCGGCGTGACCGCCTCGACCGATGGCTCGATCGGTGTTGGGCTGTCCCCCGCTGAGCTGGCCGCGACCCCGCAGCGACACCGCGAGCTGGCCCGAGGCGCGCTGTTGCGGACCGACGATCTGGTGGCCGGCTACCTGCCGGGGGTGCACATCTTGCAGGGGTGCAATTTCTACCTCTGCGAGGGCGAGATCGTCGGCATCATCGGGCCCAACGGCGCCGGCAAGTCAACACTGCTCAAGGCGATGTTCGGGCTGATCCCGGTGCGCGACGGCACGGTCACGCTGCGCGACACCGACATCACCGCCGCCAAAGCGCACACGCTGGTCACCAAGGGTGTCGGCTACGTGCCGCAGAACAACAACGTGTTTGCCTCGCTGACCATCGAGGAGAACATGCAGATGGGTGTCTACCTGCGGCCGCGTACCTTCACCACGAGATTTGACGCGGTGTGCTCGCTGTTCCCGCTGCTCGGTGAGCGGCGCAAAACCAAGGCTGCCGCGTTGTCCGGTGGCGAGCGGCAGATGGTCGCGATGGGCCGAGCGCTGATGATGGAACCAGCGGTCTTACTGCTCGACGAGCCCTCTGCCGGACTGTCGCCGATGTTCGCCGACGAAGTGTTCGTACGCTGCAAGAAGATCAATGCAGCTGGCGTGTCGATCGTGATGGTGGAGCAGAACGCCCGGCGCTGCCTGCAGGTCTGCGACCGAGGTTACGTGCTGGACCAGGGCCGCAACGCCTATACCAACACCGGCTCAGCCCTGATGAGGGACCCCAAAGTGATCGAACTCTACCTAGGCACCCTAGCCGGATCCCGCGCCGTCACACCGCATTCAGCGGGCTGAGCGGGGTCATTCGATACTCCGCAACCCCGCTGAATGCGTTGTAATCGCTCGTCAGCGGCCCACTACGCGGTACTGGATGGCGGCTTCGTCGATCTTGTTCTGGGCGTTGAACTTCAGGATTCCGTAGGAGCCCACGGCGCGCTCACCGGCAGCGTTGAAGTCCAGGGTGCCGGTGACACCGTCATAGTCGGGGTTACCGCCACTGTCGATGATGTCCCGGCACTGCCGGAAGGTGGTGCATTTCTCACCGTCTTTGGTGATCCCGTTGATCTCCGAGGCGATGTCCACCCCCTTGGTCGACTTCGCCTGCTCGGCGGCCA
>JAICSB010000256.1 GCA_025937115.1 Pseudonocardiaceae bacterium
ACCATGGTGCTGCACGAGCTGGGGTACACCGGCTTCGCCGAGCCGTTCCGGAAGTTCCGGGCGCACGGGCTCATCGTGAAGGACGGCGCCAAGATGTCGAAGTCCCGGGGCAACGTCGTGATCCCGGACGAGTACATCGCCCGCTGGGGCGCCGACACCTTCCGGATGTACCTGATGTTCCTGGGCCCGTTCCAGGAGGGCGGCGACTTCCGCGACGAGGGCATCAGCGGTCCGAGGCGGTTCCTGGACAAGGTCTGGGCGCTGGTGGGCGACGCGTGCCGGACCCACGCGGACGACGAAGTGCGGCACGAGACCCTGGTGAAGTACCACCAGACGGTGAAGCGGGTGACCGAGGGGATGGAGGAGCTGCGCTACAACACCTCGATCGCGGCGCTGATGGAGCTGGTGAACGCGCTCAGGCAGGACAGCTGCACGCAGCGGACGCTGGTGGAGGGCCTGATCGTCATGCTGGCTCCGTTCGCCCCGCACTTCGCCGAGGAGAGCTGGGAGCGGCTCGGGCACAGCACGTCGGTGTTCGACGCGCGCTGGCCCGAGTGGAACGAGGGCCTGACGGTGGAGGACCAGGTCGAGGTGGTGGTGCAGGTGAGCGGGAAGACGCGGTCGAAGGTGAGCGTGCCGCGCGGGGCGGAGCAGGGGGTGGTGGTCGCGGCGGCGCAGCGGGATGCGGCGGTGAAGAGGTTTACGGAGGGGAAGGAAGTGAGGAAGGTGGTGTATGTGCCGAATCGGTTGCTGAATTTGGTGATGGGCTGAAGACCTCACAGGAGACAGAATACCCGAAGGGATTTTGCCTGGAACGATTAGGTGTAAGAGACCTCATCGGATACCTGATAATAGGCGCCTAGCAAGTGTATCTCCACCGACCCTTTTTCAAGACGTTGTCGACTTTTTTCGCGTTGACTAGTTAGCAGTTGCGTGGCTCCGCTTTGCTCATTGGTGGCCATCACCGATGTCGCAGTCCCCTGATCTATCTGCATGAACCACCAAGAAAAGCGTGGAGCGCCGCATGCCGCCTAGGCAGTCACAGATCACACGTCGGGAAGCCCTTGACGCACTCTTGAGGTCCGGGTACCTGCTAGAGAGCCGAGTTGAGTCGCTTCTTCGAGCGGACAAGTTCTACGTCGAAGCGAACAGTCTCGTGCCGGACGACTCTACGGGCAAGATGCGCGAGCTCGATGTATGGGCGAGTTGGGGAGTTGGATACACTTTCGGTTCGGCGGGTGAGGACGGCTTACAGCAAGGTGATATAGGTCTTGAGCTCATAATCGAGTGTGTACATCCTCCCCAACCTGTCGCCTTCCTTGTCAAGGAGCAAGGTGACCCGCTGTTTCAGCGCACCATGGCGCTGGATGCATTCAAGATCTCCGGAAATCCGCCTGAGAATGGTCTCTCTCCTCATGACATGTGGAGTTGGCTCCCGAGCACCCTGAAACTCGAGCGCATACACCACTACAACACGAAGCGCATCTCCACACAATACTGTTCATTCAGCAAGAAGGCTGGCTCCGCAGAGTGGATGGCTCTTCATCGCGACGAGGACTTCTCGACGCGTAATATCGTTGTGAATTGGGCCGTGGACGGCGTGGCTAGTGGGCCGGTTCCTAGCAGAGGCGAAAACAGCTGCCGCGGCCGACAGGCGTTTTCCGACCAAGCTGACGCTACGGCCGCCTCCAAGCGCCGGGGCATGTATCCCCAATTCTGGAGGATGCCCTTGCTCCTATTGCCCTCCAAACACGCGTCCAATTGTGGGCCCCCGTGTGCGGTCCCGTCTGGTCCTTCCTCGAACCGGCTAGTAGTCTTAGCGTACTTCTCGAATCCCGCGAAGCCAATGTGGTAGACCTGGATCGGCTCAAAGAGGCTCTGGCCGACCGCTACCAGCTCGAGGGCGAGTTGGGCCGGGGCGGCATGGCGGCCGTCTACCTAGCGCATGACCTGAAGCACGACCGGAAGGTCGCGCTGAAGGTGCTACATCCCGAGCTGGCGGCCACCCTGGGACCAGAGCGGTTCCAGCGAGAGATCCGCACTACGGCCCGCCTTCAACACCCACACATCCTGCCGGTGCTTGATTCAGGCCAGGTAGCGGGGCAGGTCTGGTATACTATGCCATTTGTGGAGGGGGAGTCTCTACGGGACCGCCTCCGCCGCGAGTGCCAGCTGCCCATCGACGACGCGCTTCAGATCGCCCGCGAAGTAGCCGATGCCCTGCGGTATGCCCACAGTCAGGGAATCATCCATCGCGACATTAAGCCTGAGAACATCCTGCTTTCCCATGGGCATGCGTTGGTGGCTGATTTCGGCGTCGCTCGCGGTCTACAGAGCGCTGGTGGCGAGCAGCTGACCCAGACAGGCAGCTCCGTTGGGACGCCAGCGTATATGAGCCCAGAGCAGGCGATGGGGGATGCTGCCATCGACGGCCGCTCTGACCTATACAGTCTCGGGTGCGTGCTCTACGAGATGCTCACCGGCGAGGCCCCCTACATCGGCCCTTCAGCTCAGGCAATCACGGCGAAACGTTTGCTGGACCCAGTTCCCTCGGCCCGACGGCTCCGAGAGACCGTACCCCCCTCTGTCGATCAGGCCCTGCAGACATTGTTGGCGAAAGCGCCGGCAGACCGGTTTCCCACAGCAGAGGCATTCGCCCGAGCACTCACTACCACCTTGCGCGGTGGGCCACAGGCCACAGCAGCCGAGGTCGGTGAGCGGTCCGGAACTCATCGGTCACGAGCACCCGCTATCTTCGGTGTTATGCTCCTTTTTACGGCTCTGGGAGCCGTGGTCTGGTATCGATTCCATGTAACCGCATGGCGTTCGGCTCTTACCACAAACGTAGCTGGACCGCGGCGACTTGCGGTCCTTCCCTTTGACAACCTGGGCGACTCGGCGGACGCATACTTTGCGGACGGGATCACCGATGCGGTACGCGATAAGCTCACTAGTATCGCAGGGCTTGAAGTGATCGCTTCGACCAGCTCCGGCCGCTATCGCCACACGACCGAGCCCCCAAGGCGGATCGGTGAGGAGCTTGGGGTCCGGTATCTCTTGGTCGGAAAGGTCCGGTGGGCCAAACAGTCCGGCAGCGCCAGCCGGGTACAAGTCCGCCCGGAGCTGATCGATGCTACTACTGGTACAGAACGCTGGGGTGATGCCTACGATGCAGCGCTTACGGACGTGTTCCGGCTTCAGGCCGACTTGGCGACCAAAGTAGCCGCCGCTCTGCGCCTCAGATTAGCTCCCAGCACCGAGCACATCGTCGCGACTTCTAGCACCGCCGACCCGACAGCTTACAACCTCTACCTAAAGGGCCGCTACTACTCATACAAGAACACAAGACCTGATCGTGAACGCGCAGTCAGATACTTCCGTGAGGCAATCCAGCAGGATTCCTCCTTCGCGTTGGCCTATGCCGGACTGTCGGACGGTTTGGCATTCCTGACGGATTTTCTGCCGACTAATGAGATTGCCCCAGTTCGTGAACAGGCGCGAGCGGCTGCGCTACGAGCTGTGGCCCTCGACAGTACCTTGGCGGATGCCTACGTGTCGCTCGCGGACATTCAGTACTGGTTCGATTGGGATTGGGCCGCCGCCTCCGAGAGTCTCCGGCGCGCTCTCGCGTTCAATCCCAACAATGCGCTCGCACACCGGTGGCTGGTGGACATCCTCACCATCTTCCAGCGGCACGCGGAGGCGATTGCCGAAGCACAGCGCGCCGAGAATCTAGATCCCATTAATCCACTCATGATCTCGGGCACCGTCGTCGCATATACTATGGCCAGGCAGTACGATCACGCCATGGAAGCAGTGACTCGGCTGCTCGAGCTAGACCCAAACTCCCCGGCAGCCAGAAGCTGGCTGGGCCTGCTCCAGCTCGAG
The DNA here is from genome assembly GCA_025937115.1 of Pseudonocardiaceae bacterium. Next base: position 3,889 of record JAICSB010000256.1, read on the forward strand.
CAGGGACGGCAATCGGTGGCTCTGGCAACCCTGAAGGAGGTGGCCGGCCAAGCCAATGGCGATGTGAGAGCGATCCTCCCGCTCGCTTATTGCCGCGCCGTACTGGGGCAGCGGGAAGAAGCACGGCGACTGCTGCGACGGTCCGAACAGATGGTCGAGGGGCGACCTGTACTTAGCAACCAGTTCGCCGCAGTCTACGCGGCACTTGGGGAGCGCGATTCAGCCTTCAGCTGGCTGGACCGCGGTTTCAGGGTACACGATCCTGGCGTAATGCTACTCAGCTCTGATCCGTTCTTCGATGTTTTGCGCAATGACCGTCGCTTCAGCGAGCTGTTGCATCGCATGCGAGTCCCAGGCGAATCAAAGGGTGATGGCTCGAACAGCACCCGATAAGTTCGCCATTTTGCTGATAGGCATACGCCGGAAGAGGTAAGGACAATCAAGGTCCGAGTTCGACGTGCGGCTGAGGTTCTTGGTGTCGAGCTATCCGAGCGCCGGACCTCCTCCAGCGCCTTAGAGTGCCTTTTGGCTCTGTTGACATGATCGGCCCCAGCCTTCATTCTGGACTCCCTTGGTTGCTGGTGCTGTCCAGATGCCGGAAGTTGGCTTGGTCGTGTTCGCGCGCGTGGCGCTCGTGGTCGCCCGCGCGGTGCTCCTGCCGTATCGCGCCCCACGCTCGAAGCATACCTTCACCCAGCCGCAGCTCCTGGCGATCTGCTGCCTGATGCGCTACGAGGACTGGACCTATCGCGAGGCCGAGGTGCGCCTGCGGGAGCACCGGGAGCTGCGCCGGGCGCTCGGGCTTCGGCGCGTGCCCGACTACTCCACCCTCTGTCGCTTCGTGGCGCGGCTCGAGCCGGCCGCGGCCTCAAGCTTGCGCTGCTACCAGCGTGACGGCAGATATTACCTGCCGGCCGAGGACGTCGAGGAGGGTCGCCACGGTCACCACCACGACCGGGACGACAACGACTGATCAACCGCCACCGCCGGGGCGCGGTGGCTTGGCCGCACTGCACCGGTGGTTGGGGTGCGGGCGCCGGACTCCGATCTTGAACGTCGAACCGCCACCGAAGTTCGCGAGTCTTCGGCGGCGGCTCACCTGCCATCCCGGGGTCACCCACCCCCCGGTTCATGCCGCGGGTCTCACGTCACCACCCGCTGCCGGTGCTCCCGCCACCGGCCCCTGCACGGCCTGCACAACGTCTCCCGCCTCCGCCGACCCACGCGTGCCGAGCACCGTGCTCGCCGCGACCCACTTGGCTAGCGTCTGCGGGTCGTCCTTGTACCGGACCCGGTTCCGCGCATCCATCGTGCGGATGATCGACCCCAGGTCCTGCGCCAGTGCCTCCAGCCGCTGGGTGGCGGTCTTGTGCGCGATCCGCCCCTGGTCGCACAGCTCTCGGGCCTTGGCGAACCGGTCCAGCAGCGCGGTGAGGCTGACCGTCACCGTCGTCGACAGCCCGTACGGCACCAGGGTCTCCTTGTTGGCCTCCGCCGCGGCCAGCATCGACCGGGCGGCG
>JAICSB010000167.1 GCA_025937115.1 Pseudonocardiaceae bacterium
CACCGGTCTGGGAACCTCCGCCGCACGACCGCGCCTACCGGTCCAGGGCAACCCGTACACGGCAGCTCAGCCGGTGTAACCCCTGACCGGACGACACCAAGGCCAACGAGAGCGAGCTTTCACTTGTAAGCAGACACGCCTCTAGCGCTGTGCTGACTGGCGGATTCCCCCGTAACGAGTGCCGCGTCGGTGGCTCAGTTAGCGGCTCACTAAACGATCTGGAGAGCGGGATTTTTTGGGGGAGGCTGGCTGCTGGTCGTTGGTTCGTGAAGGCGCCGGATAATTTTTGTGTGGTGTTGTCTGGTTGGGGTGCACCCCAGCCCAACTGTCAATGTCCGAGGTCGCCTGCACGGATGACCTGGGGTTTGTGACACCAGTGCAGAGGAGTGCGGATATCCCACCTGTTCGTGGTCATGTGCACTAACCTCCGCCGCGTTCCGTGTCGCTGTGCACGACGGTGAGGTCCGAGGGATGGGCGACGAGTCGGCGGTGGTCGCTGACAGTGGCGTGCTGAGGGTGCCCGATGATGTGTGGGCTTGTGCTGTCCGCCGGGCCGAGGTGATCGGTCGGCTCGCCCGGGGCGCGGTGGTAGGACACGAGGCCGCGGATGCCGCGGCGGCGGAGCTGGGGATATCGCGGCGGCAGGTGTACCTGTTGCTGGCCCGCTGGCGCGCGGGCGAGGGTGTGGTCTCGGATCTGCTGCCGCATCGTTCCAGCGGCGGACGAGGCCGCGAGCACCTGCCAGCCGAGGTCGAGGCGGTGATGCGCGATGTCGTGCGCACCCGGTATCTGACTAGGCAACGGCGTTCGGTGGCCGCGGTTCATCGGGAGATCAAGCGGGTGTGTTTGGGCCGGGGTTTGCCGGTGCCCTCACGTGGGGCGCTGGTGCGCCGGATCGCCAAGCTGGATCCGGTAGTGGCGGTGACCGCGCGCCAGGGCGCGGACGCGGCCCGGCCGCTGCGCTCGGCCGGCGGGTCGGCGCCAGCGGTCGAGCAGCTGCTGGAGCAGGTCCAGATCGATCACACGGTGGTCGATGTGATGGTCGTTGATGAGCGGCATCGGTTGCCGATCGGACGGCCGTATGTGACCGGCGCGATCGACGTGTGCAGCCGATGCATCGTCGGGCTGGTGGTGACGCTGGAGGCACCCTCGGCGCTGTCGGTGGGGCTGTGCCTGGCACACATGGTCACCGACAAGCAAACCTGGCTCGAGCGACTCGAGGTCGGTGTCGAATGGCCGATGAGCGGCAAGCCCCGGGAGCTGTACCTGGACAACGCCGCGGAGTTCAAGAGCGAGGCGCTGCGGCGTGGTTGTGATCAGCACGGGATCACGTTGAACTACCGCCCACCCGGCCGGCCCCATTTCGGCGGGGTCATCGAGCGGGTCATCGGCACGATGATGGGGATGGTGCACGAGCTGCCGGGCACGACGTTTTCCAACCCCACCCATCGCGGCGGCTATGACAGCGAGGCCAAGGCCGTGCTGACCGTGTGCGAGCTGCAGCGCTGGCTGGCTCTGGCGGTGGCCACCTATCACGGCCAGGTCCACGCGACGCTCGGGCAGACCCCAGCCGGGCGCTGGACCCAGGGCTTGGCCAACTCGGGGCGGCCAGCGACGGTGACCAGCGAAGTGTCGTTTCTGGTGGAGTTCCTGCCGGTGATCCGCAGGACGCTGTCGCGGACGGGGTTCGTGATCGACCACGTGCAGTACTACAGCAATGCCGCGGAGTTAGGGGCTCGGGGATGGGATCAAGCAGGCGCGCGGCGTGGCGGGCGGTAGCAATGCCGCGGAGTTAGGGGCTCGGGGATGGGATCAAGCAGGCGCGCGGCGTGGCGGGCGGTAGGGCGATGGGGCCTCTGGTAGGTCGGGTTAACCCATCACGATCTTCCCGCTCCCAGAGGCCCCATTGCGCGCTCAGTCTGCCACGACCATGATCACCCGTACCGTCTGTGTGGCCGCAGGGGTGTTCGCCCCTGGTCATCTCGGCGAGCTGACCCAGTATTTGCCCTTCGAGCTGGTCGATGACGTGCTGGAGCAGACCAGGACCGTGCAGCGGCGGCTGCGTGAGCTGCCCTCGCGGGTCGGGGTGTACTTCGTGCTCGCGTTGGGCATGTTCCCCGGCCTGGGCTATGCCCGAGTCTGGCAGAAACTGACTGCCGGGCTGGTGGGCATGACCGTCCCCACCCCGTCGGAGAAGGCGTTGCGGGATCTGCGCCGCAGGCTCGGTCCAGCACCGATGAAAGCCCTGTTCGAGGTGGTAGCCGGGCCACTGGCCCAGCCACACACCCCCGGCACGCGGTTCGGCGAGCTCCACACAGTCGCCTTCGATGGCTGCAACTCGCTGAAAGTGCCCGACACCGACCGCAACCGGTCCTGGCTCGGGCGCATCCACTACCGGATGGGCTTCGCCGGATACCCCACGCTGCGGCTGATGACCTTGGTCGAGACCGGCACCCGTGGCCTGCTCGGCGCCACGATCGGCTCGGCCAGCGACCGCGATGAGGCTAGCCTGGCCCGGCGGCTGCTGGGACTGCTGGGACCGGGCATGCTCGTCTTGCTGGATCGGGGGTTTGACGGCAACGCCTTTTTCGCCGACATCGCCGCCACCGGGGCGATGCTGCTGGCCCGCGCCAAATCCACCCGCCGCCCGCCGGTCCTGGCGCACCTGCCCGATGGCTCCTACCTCTCTGATCTCGGCGGGCTGGCCGTGCGGATCATCGAAGCCGAGCTGACGATGACCGGATCCGACGGCAGCAGGGTGCGCGAGGGCTACCGGCTGATCACCACCCTGCTCGATCCGCGCGGCTACCCAGCCCACGCGCTGGTCCAGCTCTACCACGAACGCTGGGAGATCGAGTCGGCCTATCTGGCGCTGCGCCACACCTTGCTGGATGCGCACGTCCTGCGCTCAGGCGACCGGTCCGGCCTGGAGCAGGAAACGTGGGCGCTGCTCACCGTCTACCAGCTGCTCCGCATGGCCATGGTCACCGCGGTGGAAACCCGCCCAGCCACCGACCCCGACCGGGCCAGCTTCACCACCGCCTTGCAGGCCGCGCGAGACCAGCTCACCAGTGCGGCCGGCGTCTGTACCGATGAGCCCGTGGACCTGCTCGGCGTGATCGGACGCGCCGTGCTGGCCACTCTGTTGCCCGCGCGTCGGCCCCGCTACAGCGCCCGCAGGGTCAAATGCACCACCGGGCGCTACCACGACCGCGACGACGCCCGTCCCACCATGCCGACCACCATCACCGCCATCACCATCACGATGCACACCCCACCACTCGACCCTGCCCCCGCACCAGCCCGCCCACCCCAACCACCGACCCGCCGACAACGCATCACCGCGATCATGAACAGTGATCCCCACCGGGCCTGGAGCGGACACGAGCTCGCCGAGTCGCTGCAGATCAACCTCCACAACATGCTCACCCAGCTATCCGAATGGACCCGCCTCGGATTCCTCACCCGCACCGGCTCCGGCACATACGCCCTCGCCACACCGCCGTAGTTCCTGGACAGCCCCACCAGAGCGCTAACTCCGCGGCATTGATGTCGCTATCGTCGGGTTTCGCTACGGTTCCCCGGTCCGGGATCAGCCGGAGTTGTCTTATACGGAGTTAGAGTTCCAGACAGCCGGCCAGGTAGGTGTACCCCGGCTGGTGTTTCTGCTCGGCGAGGACACAGAAGGACCGCAGGCGCTGTTCAGAGATGATGAACATGGCCATCGACAGGCCGCGTTTCGGTCCTGGCTAGGGGAGAGTGGGTTAACCACTGCGACTGTGGTCACGCCGGAGGGGTTGAGCGAGACACTGTTTCAGGCGCTGGTGGAGCTGCCTCCCGCCGGGTTGCGAGGTTCCCGGGTGGGGCGAGTATGGAACGTTCCGGCTCGTAGCCCGATGTTCACTGGACGTGGGGGGTTACTCACTGCGCTGCGGGCCGCATTGGAAGGCGAGCGCTCGACAGCGGTGGTGCAGGCTCTGCACGGGATGGGTGGAATCGGGAAGACCGCGCTAGCCATTGAGTACGCGCACCGGCACGGAACAGAGTACGACGTGGTGTGGTGGGTCCCGGCGGAGGAACCAGCGCTGCTGCCGGAGCGGCTGGCTGAGCTGGCCCACGCGCTGGGCGTGGCGACCGTCACCGATCCAACGACCGCAGCGGTGGCACGGCTGATGGGGGTGCTGCGGGAGCGAGGTCGGTGGCTGCTGATCTTTGATAACGCCGAAGATCCCGGGGCGCTGGCCCGGTATCTGCCCGGAGGCCCGGGGCAGATAATGATCACCTCCCGTAATCCCGACTGGCATGAGCTGGCCACCCCAGTGAGAGTGGACGTGTTCGATCGGGGTGAGTCGATCACGCTGCTGCGGTGCCGTGCCCCGCAGATCACCGACGAGCAGGCTGGGCGGGTCGCGGAGAAGCTGGGGGATCTGCCGTTGGCATTGGCCCAGGCTGGGGCACATCTGGCCGATACCGCTAGTGGCGGGGAGGACTACCTCGAGTTGCTGGCCGAGCGGACTACAGAGCTGCTAGCTCAGGGCACTCCAGTGAGCTATCCGGTGTCGCTGGCGGCCAGCGTTCAGATCGTTCTTGATCGACTGGCTGCTCAGTCCCCGGCTGCGTTGCAGCTGCTCACCCTGGCCGCCTATCTGGCGCCGGAGCCGATCCCGCTGACCCTGTTTAGTACCCGCCCCGTCCAGCTGCCCGAGCCCCTAGCGACCGTGGTCGAGGATCCGCTGGCGTTCACCGCGCTGACCCGACTGCTGCGCCAGTACGGCCTGGCCCGCGTCGAGATCGCCACCTTGATGGTGCACCGGTTGCTCGCCGCCATTCTGCGCGCCCAGTCCCATCAGCAGCTCGACCTGCCTGCCTTCACGGTCCGGCTATTGCGTGCCGCGGTTCCAGACGACCTGTGGGACAACCCACCGGCCTGGCTGGTCTGGCGCCAGCTCTTGCCACACGTCCTGGTCGCCACGGAGCCTGACCGCACCCTCGCCGGGGTGGAGCAAGATGTGGCCTGGCTGCTCGACCGCGCCGCTATGTACCTGCGGAACCATGGCGGAGCCGGTTCCGCCCGGCAGTTGGTTGAACGCGCCCGGGACCTGCGCCGCTCCCAGCTGGGCGACGATCACCCTGATACCTTAATTTCGGCCCAGCAACTCGCTTTCTGCCTGGGGGTGTTGGGACATTACGAGCAAGCCCGCCGACTTATCGAAGATACCCTCACCCGGTCCCGTCAGGTACTGGGCGATGACCACCCCGTCACCCTGCTCTCGGCCTACGCGCTCGCCGGCTATCTGCGGAGGCTGGGGCACTTCGAGCAGGCCGGCCAACTCAGCGAAGACACCCTCACTCGGTGCCGTCAGGCACTAGGTAACGACCACCCCACCACCCGAGGCTCGGCCCACGCGCTCGCCGACTGCCTTCTGGCGCTGGGGCACTACGAGCAGGCCCGCCAACTCAGCGAAGACACCCTCACCCGGTGCCGTCAGGCACTAGGCGACGACCACCTCAGCACCCTGGACTCGGCCCACGACCTCGCCGTCTGCCTGTGGGTACTGGGGCACTACGAGCAGGCCCGCCAACTGATCGAGGACACCCTCACACACCGCCGACGGCGCGGGGGCGGCGACCATCCCGACACCGTGAACTCTGTCCACCACCTCGCCCTCTGCCTGTGGGCACTGGGGAAGTACGACCAGGCCCACCAACTCAGCGAGGACGCCCTTGCCCGGTCCCGCCGGGTCAAGGGCGACGACCATCCCGACACCCTGAACTCGGCCAGCGGCCTCGCTCTCTGCCTGTGGGCACTGGGGAAGTACGACCAGGCCCGCCAGCTGAGCAAGGACACCCTCACACGCCTGCGCCGAGTGCTTGGTGACGACCACCCCCACACCCTGAACTCGGCCAGCAACCTGGCCGCTGTCCTGGCGAATCTGGGTGAGTACGACCAAGCCGATCGATTGGACGAACGGATCAGGTTTCAGTGTGGCAGATCCTAAGGAAATGACCGGCCCTCGGGAATTCCCACTTGTGCGCGATATCTTGGCCAGCCGTCGGTATGTGGGCTGGTGGTGATCGATGCGGCATCAGAACGCATCCCATTCCGGCGGTTGAGCGAGGCAGTGGCTGACGGTAGTCCTGGCGATCGACGGGGCGGGCTGTCTTCGCCCGTAGGGCCCCCGCCCCTGCTCCGTTACCCAATACGCCTCTGCATCAGCCCAGCCAGGGGCCAGCAGCATCGCGTAGCGGCAACGGTAGACGCCTTCACGATGGCGCTGGAGCAGCATAGGACGGCCACGGAACGCCGGGAGGAGACGGGATACCTCTGTGTCGCTAACGCAAGGCTGATGGGCTGACATATGGAAATGTTGGCTGTTCCTCAGGCTGGTCATGACGTGTGCGGCGGCACGTCGGCGGGGTCGTAGCCGTCTAGCCGGGCCGCGACCGAGCACGGCCCGTCAGGGCCGCGCGCAGTGTCGTGGATCGGCCAGACGGCCCGGTCAGCTAGGACGTGTGTCGGATGTGCCGCCGCAGGCGGCGCCTTGATCCATTAGAGGATAATTCGGCAACACAACGCGCTGTCACGTGCTGTCACCCCCCCCCCGGGGGTCGTGCGTGGTGATCTGAAACCAGGCGATGACGGGACCTCAGGACGGGAGATCGCGGCCACATAGGAGAACACTACGGGCACGGGGGATCCCAGCGAGCTGATCTGAATCGGGAGGTGTCGGCCCCACCCAGCGGGTAACGGGTGGGGCCGTTCTCTTGTTCAGGTTTAGTCGAATTCGCCGGTACGGATTGCGGTCGTGAATGCGGACCAAGCTGCGGTGGTGAACCTCAGCGCGGGGCCGGTGGGGTTCTTGCTGTCCCGGACGGCACGGGTGGTGCCGAGGGTGGCCACCTCGACGCAGTTCCCCTGGTCTGTGCTGCGACTGCTCTTTC
>JAICSB010000610.1 GCA_025937115.1 Pseudonocardiaceae bacterium
ACCGTAGGTCACCCCAGCCGGGTTGCGTTCGATGACAGTGATATCGTGATCGCGATTGCGTAGCTTCGCGGAGATGGCGAAGTACAGACCCGCAGGTCCGCCACCGACACACACGATTTTCATGCTTTCTCTTCCGCCTCCCTGATTTGACGGCGAGCGACTGCGTTGAGGAGCACTGCTTTACTACCGCGACGACTCGTTGGTGCCACGCCGTCGGGACCCCCGGAGCAGACTTTTTAGGTCGGCAAACAACCGGCGGCCCGTCGCGGAGCGCCATGCGACATCGTAGACCGTCCGTAGCGCCGCCGGCCTGATCATTTCTACCGGCGTGGGGTAGCGGAACGCGGTGCCCCCGAAAGTGACCTTCGGCTGATCGGCGGTCGGCACTGTGTCAGTGCTGCACTCGGTACCGTCCAGCAGGGCTGCGAGAGTTTCCGGACGCAGCCCACCGAAATCGAACCAACGGTAACCTTGCTGTTTCGCCCATTTGATCATTTCCCACCGGATGGCCGCTGGCACGCTGAGCCGCATCGCCTCGCCGGAGCGGTCGAAGCCGGACAGCCGGCCACGGACCATATCGCCACATCCGGTCATCAAATCGGCAGCGACTGGGACACCGTTGACCTCGCCGACGTACAGCACAGCATGGCCGGTGGCGGCCAGCTCCCGGTACAACGCCAGCATGTAGTCCAGCGGCAATGGGGTATAGCCCTGGTGTTGCGCCGAGCTGGCCATCAGCTCAGCGAGGAGCGGAATGTCGCGTTCGTCTCCGACGCGGACCGTGACACCCCGGGACTCCCACCGGTTGGTCCACGACTTGAGCCGTTTGCCGAACCTGCTGCGGATCTCCGCCAAGTCGGCTGTCAAATCGATCCGGATCGAGCCCTGCGGCGCGATGCCGGCCGACGACGGCCGGAATCCCCGGTGGCGTAGCTCATCGCTGGTGTCCTGGGCGCCTTCAGGCGGTTGGACGAACAGAATTCGCAGCCGCCGTCGACCCAGCGCCACGACCGCATCGACCAGTGCGCACTGGACGTCGGCGGCAGCCGCGGTGTCGGGTGCCACCAGTGGGCCGTAGGGAAGGTAACCGACCACACCCAACACGGGTACCCGTCGGGTCAAGATCTGCGCCCCGCCGACCAGTTCGCCGTCGCGGTAGGCCAGCAGATACAGCGGAGTGAAGCCGACCCGGCCACGCAACCCCGCCCAGACGGAGAGCTGTGTGACGTCGGTGCCCGGTGTGCGATCCACCAGCAGGTCCCACGCACGGAGCGCGTCGGGGCCGGGATCTTCGCGCGCTACCACGTCGACGTGCCCGCCGGGACTGACGTCGTGGCTTGTCCACATGCCGGCTCGGGTCCCCATCCCCATCATCATGCCGACTCCGGGCCACGACCCGAGTGCTCTCACATCACTCACCCCCAGTAGTGAAGGAGCCAACCCCCTGCTGCTGTGCTTCGGCTCCCCGCCGACCCGATCACCCTCAGCTATGTTGTCGCCACCACCCGCTCCGCCGTTACTCGACGTTGCCTCGATAGGCCGCGAACGCCGCCCGGTCGGCGCCGGTGAGTACAGCGCCGCACGGCCGTCACCAACCGGGACGCATAATCCGGAGATGGACAGCGGAAACACGGTGTTCGTGCTCGTCTGCGCGGCCTTGGTGATGCTCATGACGCCGGGCCTGGCCTTCTTCTACGCCGGCATGGTGCGGGCTCGCAGCGCGCTCAACATGATGATGATGAGCATGGTGACGCTCGGCGTCGTCGGGCTGATCTGGGTGTTGTTCGGCTTCTCGCTGGCGTTCGGCGACTCCCACGGCGGGCTGATCGGCGGGTTCGGCTTCGTCGGCTTGCGGGTGCCCGGGGTGGTGGTCGGGAAAGGTGTTCCGCTGGCGGGCTTCGCCATGTTCGAGCTGATGTTCGCGATCATCACCGCGGCGCTGCTGTCCGGGGCGATCGCCGACCGGGCGCGGTTCTGGTCCTGGACGGTTTTCATCGCGCTGTGGACGGTGGGGGTCTACGTCCCGCTGGCCCACTGGATCTTCGCGTTCGACGGTTTCTCCGGGGCCCACGGCGGCTGGCTGGCTAACCGGCTGGGCGTGCTCGACTTCGCCGGGGGCACGGCGGTCGAGGTCAACTCCGGGATGTCCGCGCTCGCGCTGGCGCTGGTCCTGGGCCGGCGCCAGGGCTGGCCGCGCGAGCCGATGCGCCCGCACAACCTGCCGGCCACGCTGCTCGGCGCCGGGTTGCTGTGGTTCGGCTGGTACGGCTTCAACGCGGGTTCGGCGCTCGCCGCGGGCACGGTCGCGGCCAACGCGTTCCTCACCACCACCGTCGCGCCGGCGGCCGCGGTGCTCGCGTGGCTGGTCGTCGAACACCGCTTCGACGGCCGTCCCAGCAGCCTCGGCGCGGCGTCGGCTGCGGTCGCCGGGCTGGTCGGCATCACCCCGGCCTGCGGCT
>JAICSB010000398.1 GCA_025937115.1 Pseudonocardiaceae bacterium
CTGGTGTGGGTTTTGAGCCGGTGGTGGTGCCGGCACAGCGGGCCCAAATTGCTGAGTCTAGAGCTGTGTACCCGCGACTCCGGTAACTTGACCGGCGGTCCCGCACTCCGTCGGCATGAGGTTGTCGGGGTGGCCCGTTACGATCAGCGTCGCAGTTCCCGTACCCAACTGCACGCGCGGGGCATCGTCGGCAACGGTGCACTTTTCGCGAATCACCGAATGGGGGCTTTCACTTCTGACTGTGGGGGCTATTCCTGCCGGGCCTCGTAATAACGAGGCTAGTCGCTAATGCATCGAATAGATGCCGCCATTAGAGCGGCACGGCTGAGCGGGCCTTTTCAATTCAGTGGTAACGGTCGCGCTCGGGCAATGTCGAATAGCGGGACACGTGGCGCAGACCCGCGCGGCTTCTGTGAATCGTACCCGTTCCTGATCGCGGTACTGGTGGCCGTTCCCGAGTACCGGGTCGAACATGTGGTGCTTTCCGATGCACGCGGCACCGGGCAGCCGAGGGACACCGGCCAAGATCTCTTTGAGCAGGTCTAGCGCGGCGTCGGGGTCCATGGCGCCAGTGTTCCCCGTGGTGGCGCGGAACGGCCCCGCGCGGTGGCAGGTAGCGGGCAGTGCCGGACCACGGTCCCTAGTCGGCTGGCACATCATAAAGTAAAATATGGCGATCTGCGGGGAGGATCGCGATATAGACTTCCACCCGATGATCATTCTGGTCAAATGTGGTCCGAACTAAACACCCAATGGGAATTCCGACCTCGATGTGCAGGGCCTCAGTCTCCACCGCTGTTGGCATTCGCCACGTGATCTCATCCGAGTAATGGGTGGGAACATGTCCGAGGTCTTCGAGGATCTGGTCGGTGCCTTCCACGACGTCCGCCGGGTCCATGATCTTTGAGTTTCGGACGATTTCCAGAGGGTAGTAGCTGTCCCCGAGTTGCAACGGCTCGTCGTCGGCATACATGATCCGCCGGCGCACAGCGATCATGGTTCCGGGGTCAACCGCGAGGCGTGCGGCGATGTCGGTAGCAGCGGCCACGGTCTCGACGGTGCTGACCTGGCGCGCGGTCTTGCCCTGCGCCTCGATCTGCTGGGTGAAGGTGTCTTGGCGCCGGTTGGCTTCATGGCGTTTCGCGCGCGAGCCGGTGAGCGTGGCGAAGTACTTCATCTTGGGTTCGCTCACGAAAATGCCTGCGCCTTGGCGTCCGACGATGAGGCCTTCGGCGCGGAGCAGGTTGATCGCGTTCCAGATGGTCTGCTGGGTCACACCGTAGCGCTTCGCCAGTGCGCTGGCGCTGGGCAGCTGGTGGCCCGGCGCATAGTGGCCGCGCTCGATGTCTTTGCGCAGGTCAGCGGCGATACGACGGAAGGCCGCGAGTTCAGGTTCCGGCATGATCACTCTAGAGTAATCCCTCTGTACACATCTGTATGGATCTCTCTAGATATGTCACACTACAGAAGTGGGCAAGCACAGCAGCCAGGGACGCCACGCGCCGCAGCGACGCCGCGCAATCGCGACGGTCGAGCTGGTCGACATCACCGGCACCGCGCACCGCGTCACTGTCGACGCTGCCGCTGACGGGCGACCACGGGGCACGTACGCCACCCTGTGCGGCGCGGATGTGGTGCCCGCTGCGCTGGCCGCTCGCGAGGCCCGGCATTGCCGCCTATGCGCCCCGATCCCTACGCAGCGGTCGGGTTCGCGCCGATGAACAATTCCGAACAGTCCGACGCCGGTAAGCCGTCCCGCCGTGACCCGAACCGCAGAGTTATCGATATCTATTGCGCGACGCACGGCGGTGCGCGGAATTTCACGCCATTGGTTTGCACCAAAGTCGACGGTGATATTCAGCTTGACCCGCACGCGCTTGGGTGCGTGCTCGTCTTCGACGAGAAAGCCGCCAGCGAACTGTTCGACATCCTCGGGGAATGGTTGGGATGACCATCAAGTGGGGACTGTCGGTGTCGGACTGGCACGACCACGCCGTTGACGACGGCCAGAACTACCCCGGTGGCGCACTCCAGGCCTGGTGCGGGCATTGGCTGATGATCGTCACCCCGCTGCGGAACAAATCGTGCGGGAAGCAATGCGAGGCGTGTGCAGCCGCAATCACCGGCACGACTTCGCCACCCTAGAACTCCGACCGGTCGCCGGGCTGAGCGGAAGCTGCCCCCCGTCAAAATCCGCTTCCCTTTAATGCTCCTCGGCGACCGGTCGGTTCCAACCAAATCGGGGTGGTGTTCGGAATTGAGCACAGACCAACCGCAGTCACAATTTGATGACCTTTACACGGCCGTGTACGCGCTGATTGATGATGCCAAGACCCGGCACCGGGTGGTGAAGCTCTATAAGGGCAGTCACGGTTCGAGCGACCCGCATCCGGTCGTGTGCGACTACGGTCAGTGTTTCGCGGCGGAACACCGGGGCGTCCTTGGTTTCGTCTGCGACCGCGCCCGACCGGGCACCGACCGCTACCGCGTCGCGGATCTTGACGAGTACGACCGAGCGGCCAGACCACGGGTACCCACCCGCGCGGTGTTCGATCTGCTGGCGCGCACCGGCCGCCGGGACGGTGAAACCGACGACCAGTACCTGACTTACGTGGCGAACCGGCGGCATCGGCTCGGTGCGTACCGGGGTGGTTCGAGCGGTCTTGACGACGAGTCCCGTGCTTTCGCTGCGGCGTACTTCCAGCAACTCGGGCTAACGGTCCTGCCGGGTGAGGTGCTCGTGTTCTGCGGTGGCTTCAAGGGCGCCCTGATCTCCGCTTGCGCGGCGCTGATGACGGTGCGCCAGCACGACGAGCTACGCCACGCTGGCGGCCGGGTCCTCGCCCCGGTCGGCTACTACCAGAGTCTCCGTCTCATCCCGACGATTTTCGGTGGTGGGCTCGACGTTCGTCCGGATCTGGACGGGGACACGGTCACTGAGTGGCTCACCAGCACCCACGGTTGCGGTGGGCGCATCGTGTACGTGCCGCTGGTCAACAACGCTGACGGCCGGGTACTAAACCGGGACCGGGCGCACTCGATCGCCAGCGTGGTGCTGGACCACAACCAGCGGCACCCAGACGCGCCGGTGTGGGTGGTCGCTGACGACGTGTACGCCGGGTCCTACCTGAGCGCCGGTCTGAGCCCGCAACCGATCGGTGCGCTACCCGGCATGGGCGACTGCACCGTGACCATCACGACACCGTCTAAGACGGTGGCGTTGCCCACGCGCGGGTGGCGTACGCGACCACCACCAACCTCGTGATGCGGGCCGCGCTGGCCCATTACGGCACCGTGTTCAGCTTCGGGCGGGTACCGCAAACCGGGGAACTGTCCGGGGTCGCCGCACTGTGCCTGACCCCGGACAGTTGGGTTGACGGCTGGAACGCCGTTTACCGCGCCCGGCTGGCCGTGCTCGCTGGTGGCATCGATGCCATAAACCGCGACGTCGGTTGCGAGGTGTTCCAGCTCCAGCACCCGCAAGGCGGTTGGTACTTCGCGCTGCGGGTCGCCCGGCACCTGTTCCCGACCGGCTCGTTAGCTTCCGCAGAATCTGCGGAAGCTAACCCGACCGGCGGCGCAGACCTTCCGCAGATTCTGCGGAACGTGACCAGCGGAGTGCACGCCGCCGCGGTGCTCCTGAACTACGGCCAAGATCGTCGCGACACCGGTATCGCGATGTTGCCCGGTGAACTGTTCGGCCACGGCCTGAACGGCCCGCAACGGTGGCTGACACTGCGCGGGTGCGCCGGCACCGGGTGCTGCAGCAGAATTCCATGCACCCCGTCATCGGCGGAAAGTTCGCGCAGCGTGCGAACCAGCTGATCTGTGGTCGTCGCGGTGTCGAGATTGATCCGGCGGGACTCGATACCTACCTCGCGACAACGGATGAGCTTCATGCGCACGTAGGTGTGCGAGGC
>JAICSB010000751.1 GCA_025937115.1 Pseudonocardiaceae bacterium
CAAACAGACCACCGTGGTGATCATGTTCACCGCACCCAGGATGGTACCCAGTCCAGCGAGCACCAAGCCCATGATCCACAAGTCCCCACCCGTACCGGGTGAATGGATGGCGTCGGACAACGGTGTGTAGGCGAACCAACCGAAGTCTGCCGCACCACCGGGCGTCAGGAACCCGGACAACACAATGATCCCGCCGAACGCGAACGCCCAGAAGGAAAACGCGTTGAGCCGGGGAAAGGCCACGTCCGGCGCGCCGATCTGCAGCGGCAGTATCAGGTTCGCGAACGCGAACAGAATCGGTGTGGCGTAGAGCAGCAACATGATCGTGCCGTGCATGGTGAACAGCTGGTTGTACTGCTCATTGGACAGAAACTGCATGCCCGGCCGGGCCAGCTCAGCGCGGATCAGCATCGCCATGCTGCCGCCGACGAAGAAGAACGCCATCGAGGTGACCAGGTACATCATGCCGATCACCTTGTGATCGGTGGTCTGCAGCAGATTGAGCAGTGCCGAGCCCTTGACCGTGGGGCGCGTCGGGCGCGGACGGGTAGCGATCGGCTGGGGCGCAACGGCCGTCACAAGCTTCCTCCTGACTGCCAGGGTCCTCCAAGGGCTCCACCCGCACCATAGGGCCCAGCGCTACGCCTGACCATGGGGCAATCCACCCCACCGCCGCCGGACACAAGCCCTGTGCCCTTGTCGCCTCCTCGACGGCACACCGCCTACCTCACCCGCCAACGAGGGCACCGACACCACCCTGCATCCCCGAAACATGCGCCCCCGGCCTGGGCCCCTGACCGAGCTACGGATACGCCCGCGACCGGATTGTGTGCGGCTGTGCGGCTCACCCCCGGGATCACTGACCGACTCGGGTGGCTGGGACCTGCTTGAAGGGCAATGCTGAGGTAGCCGGCCCTGCGGCCGGTCAGTCGAGAAAGGTGCCGCGGTGAGCGCAACGTCCGAGCCCACACCTACCGGCCACGACCAGGGGGCGGTGATCGCTCCCCTTTACGGCGCCCTGCACCTGGCCGGTTACGACGTGACTCTCGAGGACATCCGCTCGTTCCGTCAGGTGGGATCGCGCTGCGCTGACCATCCTGAACGGACTGCTGCCGGGTATCGAGGTGACGACTGCCCGCTCGGTCAAGGCGTGGCCAACGTCGTCGGGATGGCGATGGCCGAGCGGTTGCGGCCGGCAACGCCCTCGGGGCACTGGCCGCGAAGATGCCTGACTTGGTCGGTGGCGCAGCCCCGCCGATGCCAACGAGGCGACCCAAGCCTGGGCGGTGGAGCTGGGACGCCGAGGCCCCACCGTCTTGGTGCTCTGCCGGCAGGGACTGCACGTGCTCGACCCGGACACGATGGACGTCCGCGGAGCTGTCATCGCCCTGATCGGCACAGGTTCGGAGGTTGAGGTGGCCTTGGGGGCTCGGGACATCCTGGCCGAGGCAGCAGTCAGCGCGCGGGTGGTGTCGTTGGCGTCTTTCGAGCTGTTCTTCGAGCGTCCCCAGGCCCAGCGTGATGCCATTCTCCCGCCGCGGGTCCCTCGGCTGGCCGTGGAGGCGGCCAGCCCGTTCGGCTGGTCGGTAGTGACGCCTGACGTGGTGGCCATGACGACCTACGGCAGGTCGGGTAAAGACCCGACCTCTACCGGCGGTTCGGCATCACCCCCCAAGCGGTCGCCGCCA
>JAICSB010000387.1 GCA_025937115.1 Pseudonocardiaceae bacterium
GGTGGACCAGGTGGTCCAGACGGCGGCGCGAGGAACCGTCGCGCGTTGGGTGATGCGGTGGCGGGCGAGCAGGGTGGCGGGTAGGCGGGTGGCTAACTCCGCCAGTACGCCTAGCCGCAGGGCGAGCGCGAAGTTGGGGGTCGCGGGACGGTGCCGGCGAAACGGTAGGACCAAGGTCAGGACGGCGAAGCGGGCCAGCTCGCGGGTGGCTACCCGGGCAGGGGCGCAGCGCAGCAACACCAGCAGCCGGTTGCGCTCATTCCAGCGGTGGAAGCTGACCGTGCCGTGCCGCGCGGAGGCGCCCCCGACGTGCTGGACCCGGGCGCCGGACACGGCGACGATCTGATGGCCCGACAGTCGCAGCCGCCACGATGTGTCGGTGTCCTCGTAATAGCAGAACAGCGACCCCGGGACACCGCCCGCGGCGCGCAGCGCGTCGGTGCGCAGCAACGCGGCGCCACCGCAGAAGCCGAACGGCAGCACCCCGGTGGTGTCGCGGCCGTAGCCGATGCGGGTGAGCGCGACGCCGGTCGAGGTCACGGTGCCGTCTGCGGTGTGCAGCACCGAGGACGCGGCGGCGGCTCTGTCATCGTCATCCAGGGCCTGCTCCAGCGCCGCGAGCCACCCCGGCTCAGGCTGCGCGTCATCGTTGAGCCAGGCCATGAACGGCGTGCTGACGTGCGGTAGCGCGGCTGCCAGGGCGCCGGCGTAGCCGATGTTACGGGTCATCCGGAGCACTTCGGGACGGTGCGGGGCAATCTCCTGCGCGGTGCCGTCAGTCGAAGCATTGTCGATCACCAGCACCCGGTGCGGGCAGGTTTGAGCGGCTAACGCGTCCAGGCAGCGCCCGATCAGACCGCGGCCTCGCCACGTGACCACGACCACCGTGGTTCGAGCGCGGGACACGGGGCGTGACGGTACCCGTGCCGCCCGGCACGCTCGTGCCACACTTCGGCGCGTGCCCAAGCTGGTGGTGCTGCTGGAGCAGCTGCTCGCACCGGTGCCGGGGGGGACCGGGCGGTACTCCCGCGAGCTGGCCGCGGCACTGGCCGCCACTGCGCCGGCCGGCTGGACGGTGGGCGGCGCGATAGCCCGGCACGCCGACCCCACCCCGGCGATCATCCCCGGAGTCGAGGGGCCACACCGGTTGCCACTGCCCCGCAAAGCGCTCGTCGCTGCCTGGGACTCCGGCGTCGCATTGTGGCCCGGTGGCGACACCGTGCACGCCCCGACGCCGCTGGCGCCACCGGGCCCCAGTCGCGGCCGGGACCTGGTGGTCACGGTGCACGACACGGTGCCCTGGACCCATCCCGACGGGTTGACCCGGCGCGGGGTCGGCTGGCATCGCCGCAATATCGGGCGCGCGGCTAGCCGGGCGGATGCCCTCGTGGTTCCCACCGCCGCGGTCGCCGACGACTTGCCGCGGCACGTGCCCTGCCAGGCTCGGCTGCACGTGGTCGGCGAGGGGGTCAGCGCGGCCGTGACAAGCCTGCCGCCCGACGCCGCCGCGATCGCCACCCAGTTGCAGCTTCCGCCGCGTTACGTGCTCGCGGTCGGCACCCTCGAACCCCGCAAAGGGATCGATACGCTGCTGGCCGCGCTGGCCGCGCCGGATGCCCCGGATCTGCCGGTGGTACTGGTCGGCCAGCCCGGTTGGGGGCAGGTCGACCCGGCCGCACTGGCGCGGCGATGCGGGCTGGACCCGGCCCGGGTGCAGGTGTTGGGCCGGATCACCGACGCTGAGCTGGCCGTCGTGCTGCATCGTGCAGCGGTGCTCGCGGCGCCGAGCCTGGCTGAGGGTTTCGGCCTGCCGGTGCTGGAAGCGATGGCTGCCGGCGTACCGGTCGTGCATTCCGATGCTCCCGCGCTCATCGAGGTAGCCGGCGACGCCGGTGTCGTGGTCGCCCGCAATGACCCCGCGGCGCTGGCCACCGCCCTGCGCGTGGTGGTGTCCAACCCCGCCACGATGCAGGCCATGCGAGCCGCGGGCCGGCGCCGGGCGGAGCAGTTCAGCTGGGAGCGCACTGCCCACCGGGTGTGGTCGGTGCACCTCGAGCTACGCCAGTCACGAGCACGTACAGTTATCTCTTAGGCTCCCTGCGTGTTCACCGAGCCACGGGTGCTCATCGACGCGACGGCGGTCCCAGCAGACCGTGGTGGCGTCGGTCGCTACGTGGATTGCCTGGTCGCGGCACTGGACGCAGACGGTGCCGCGCCGATGGTGGTGTGCCAGCCGCGGGACGCGCAGCTCTACGCCACGCTGGCCCCGCACGCCGACGTGCTGCCTGCGGTGGAGCGGCTCGTCGCCCGGACCGCGCGGCTGACCTGGGAGCAGACCACCCTGCCCTGGCTGGTCCGGCGCTTGCGTGTCGATGTGCTGCACTGCCCGCACTACACAATGCCGCTGGCCACCCCAGCGGCCACGGTGGTCACGTTGCACGACGCGACGTTCTTCACCGACCCGGGGGTGCACTCGCCGGTCAAGGCGCGCTTCTTCCGGGCCTGGACGCGGACCTCGCTGCGCAGGGCCGATGTGTGTGTGGTGCCCAGCGCGTCGACGGCCCGCGAGCTGCAACGCGTCGCCGGGGCCCGGAATGTGGACAGCTTGCACGTGGTGCACCACGGGGTGAATGCCGACCGCTTCCACCCTCCGTCGCCGGAGGAGATCACCGTCGTCCGGCGCCGGCTGAGCCTGGACGCCGGCCCCTACGTGGCTTTTCTCGGAGCACTCGAGCCGCGCAAGAACGTGCCGGCGTTGATCCGTGGGTTCGCCCGGGCAAGTCAGTACCAGAGCGGCCGGCCCGACCCGGCCGCTCTGGTACTGGCTGGGCAGCCAGGCTGGGATAGCCAGGTGGAGCGCGAGCTGCAGGCCGTGCCGCACCGCGTTCGGGTGATCCGGGCCGGCTACCTCCCGCTGGCTGAGCTGTCCGGTTTCCTCGGTGGCGCTGCCGTGGTGACCTACCCGTCGTTGGGGGAGGGATTCGGACTGCCGGTGCTGGAGGCGATGGCAGCCGGCGCCGCCGTGCTGACCACCCGGCGGCTGTCCTTGCCCGAGGTCGGCGGGGATGCGGTGGCCTACTGCGGCATCGACGCCAATGACATCGCCGCAGGTCTTGCCGAACTGCTCGATGACCCAGCTCGCCGGGCGGAGCTGTCGGCGGCCGCGCAGCGGCGCGCCAAGGACTTCTCCTGGGCGACGAGCGCGACGCTGCACCGGGAGGCTTACAGCCACGCCGTGGCGGCGCGCCGCCGGTCCCGCTAGGCCGCTCGCGTACACCGGGGTGCAGAATCGAACGCCGTGCCCCCCCGCGATGCCTACGGTCAGGACCTGGCGGTCGTCACGGTGACCTACTCACCCGGCGAGACCCTGGATACGTTCCTGGACTCGGTGGTCAAGGCCACCAGCCGGCCGGTGCGAGTGCTGCTGGTCGACAACGGCTCCACCGACGGAGCTCCGGAACGCGCGATCCACCGTGATGGTGTGCAGCTGCTGCGCATCGGGGAGAACGTCGGATACGGCACTGCCGCCAACCGTGGGGTCGCCGAGTGGGGACCCGAAGTGGGTTGGGTGGTCGTGGCGAACCCGGACATCGAGTGGCACCCGGGCAGCCTCGACGAGCTTCTCGAGGCCGCGCAGCGGTGGCCCCGAGCAGGGGCGCTGGGACCGCTGATCCGGCAACCGGACGCGACGGTGTACCCGTCGGCGCGGCTGCTGCCTGCACTGGGCCGCGGCATCGGGCACGCGGTACTCGGCCCGATCTGGTCGGGCAACCCATGGACCACGGCTTACCGGCAGGCCGACACCGCCCTGGGTGAGCGGACCGCTCAGTGGTTGTCCGGGTCGTGCCTGCTGCTACGCCGGACCGCATTCGAGTCCGTCGGCGGGTTCGACTCCCGCTACTTCATGTACTTCGAGGACGTCGACCTCGGCGACCGGCTGGGTCGCGCCGGGTGGCTCAACGTCTACGTTCCCAGCGCGGA
>JAICSB010000271.1 GCA_025937115.1 Pseudonocardiaceae bacterium
GTGACTGTCACCGCGCCTTCCCGGAGCACCACGGGCTCGTCAGCGGTGAGGTCGATGATGGTGGACGCGATCTCACCGGCGGTCCCACCGTCGAGATACACCGATACCCGCTCGGCGAGCTGCTCACGGGCCTGCTCGACGGTGGTCGCCGGCGGCTGGCCGGACCGGTTCGCGCTCGACACCGCCATCGGGCCCACCTCGCGGAGCAGTTCCAGCGCGACCGGGTGCAACGGCATCCGCAGGCTGACGGTGCCCCGGGTATCACCCAGATCCCAGCTCAGCGACGGCGCGTGCGGAAGCACTATCGACAGTCCACCGGGCCAGAACGCCTCGATCAGCGCGCGTACCCGCGGTTGAACGCCCAGCACCAGGCCGTCCACAGTGGACCAGGAACCCACCAGCACGGGAACCGGCATGGCCCGGCCCCGCCCCTTCGCGGCCAGCAGCCCCTGCACCGCCGTCGCCGAGAACGCGTCGCAACCCAGCCCGTAGACGGTGTCGGTGGGCAGCACCACGAGTTGTCCCGCCCGGACCGCGCCCGCCGCCGCAGTCAGCCCGGCGATGCGGCTCTCCGGCAGCGCGCAGCCATAAACAGTGCTCACGGATCGCAACAATACGACGACCCACAACGGGCCCGGATTTGCCAGCAACGTTGACAGCACGTGATCAAGACGGCACGATCCGTCTCCGATCACCTTCGGAGGCTTCCTTGCTCGCGTACCGCCCTACTGTCCTCGCTGCCGCAGCGACCGTGCTCGCGCTGCTGGCGTTTCCCGGCAGCTCGCGCGCCGCCATCGGGAAGGCACCGAGGCACTATGTGGCGCTCGGTGACTCCTACACCGCAGGTCCGGTGATCCCAGTGCAGCGCATCGACCCGATCGGCTGTGAGCGCTCGACCAACAACTACCCGGCGCTGCTCGCCCGGACACTGCAGATCCGCGACTACACCGATGTGAGCTGCAGCGGCGCGAAGACCGTCAACATGACGGCTCCGCAGGCGGTCCCGCTGCTGGGCGTCAACCCACCACAGTTCGACGCCCTGCGCCCAGATACCGACCTCGTCACGCTGACCATCAGTGGCAACGACATCGGTTTCACGGAACTCATCTTCACCTGCGCCCGGCTCAGCGTCACCGACCCGTTCGGCAACCCCTGCCAGCGAGCGGCCACCGCCGAAGGCGGGGATTTCTATGCGCAGCGCATCGCCGAGGCGGCACCCAAGGTCGCGCAGGTGCTCGACGGTATCCGGGCCCGCTCGCCGCACGCGACGCTGCTACTGGTGGGATACCTACGCATCCTGCCGCCGGCGGTGGGCTGCTATCCGGTGTTCCCGGTCGCCAGCGGCGACGTGCCGTACCTGGACAGTCTGGAGCAGCGCCTCAACACCATGCTGGCCGACCAGGCTTTCACACACGGCGCGGCATTCGTCGACTCCTACGGAAGCTCGCTGGGCCATGACGCGTGCAAGCTGCCCGGGCAGAAATGGGTGGAGGGGACCGTTCCCACCAGCCCAGCCGCCCCGGTACACCCCAACGCCATCGGCATGCAAGAGGTTGCAGCTTTCGCTCGGGAGACTCTCACTAACCTGGCCGAGGCACGGGCTGTGGGCTGATCATTGTGGCCCGCCGGGCGGTGGCGAACCGCGGCCGACCGGCTAGGTCGAGGTGGTCGGCCACGTCGGTGAGCACCCGCCGGGCGGCGAGCAGCGCGGGGACGGCCACAGCGTGCGAGTCGTCGTGTTCGATCGCGATGCTGCCCCCCTCGCGGAGCAACCTGGTCCCGGTCCGCACCACGTCAGGAATCACGGCGAGGCCATCGTCGCCAGCGAAGAGGGCGCCAGGCGGGTCGTGCCAGGCCACCTCGGGTGGGAGTGCAGCGTCCAGCGGCACATAGGGTGGGTTGCACAGCACCAGGTGCGCCATCCCATCCAGCGCGACCAGCAGTCCAGGATCGGCGACGTCCCCGGCGTACAGCACCACCGGCGTGTCCCCGGCCGCGGCCCGCGTATCGACGTTGCGCCGCGCCCAGCTCAGCGCCACCGGGTCCCGTTCGACGGCGTGGACCTGCGCATCGGGTCTGACGTGCGCCACCGCCAGCGCCAGCGCACCGGAGCCGGTGCAGAGATCGATCACCAGCGGCTGCGCCACGCCGTCCAATGCGGCCAGACCCCAGGTCAGCAACGCTTCGGTCTCCGGGCGCGGGATGAACACCCCGGGCCCGACCGCGACGTCGATGGGACCCATCGCGGCTGTCCCGGTGAGGTGCTGCAACGGCACCCGCTTGGCGCGTCGAGAAACCAGCAACCGCAATGCCTCGACCACGGGCTGGTCGACCAGCGGAACCATCGGCAGCCGCCCTCGCGGCACGCCGACCACGTGCGCCGCGAGGAGTTCGGAGTCCACCCGGGGGGACTCCACCCCGGCGTCGGTGAGGATCCGTTGCGCCTCTAGCACCGCCAGGCGCAACGGTTGCCTGCTCACGAGCCCCGCAGCCGCAGCTCACGATCCGCCGCGATCAACGCGTCCAGCACCCCGTCGAGATCTCCGTCGAGCACCGCATCGAGGTTGTAGGCCTTGTAGTTGACGCGATGATCGGAGATCCGGTTCTCCGCGAAGTTGTAGGTACGCACCCGCTCGGACCGGTCGACGGTGCGAACTTGGGAGCGGCGCTGGTCGGAGGCCTCCTGCTGAGCTTTCTCGTCAGCTAACGCCTGCAGCCGAGCCCGCAGCACCGCGGTGGCCCGGATCCGGTTCTGGATCTGCGACTTCTCGTTCTGGCAGGACACCACGGTCCCGGTCGGAAGGTGGGTGATGCGCACCGCGGAGTCGGTGGTGTTGACGCTCTGCCCGCCGGGACCCGACGAGCGGTAGACGTCGATCCGCAGGTCCTTGTCCTCGATCTCGATCGCAACGTCGTCTGGTTCTGGGTAGACCATCACTCCCGCCGCCGAGGTGTGAATCCGCCCGGACGACTCGGTGACCGGGACTCGTTGCACCCGATGCACCCCACCCTCGAACTTCAACCGCTCCCAGACCCCGGACTGTGCGGCTTTGACCGCAACCGTGACGTCCTTGTAGCCGCCCAGGTCCGATTCAGTGGCGTCGAGCACCTCAGCCCGCCAGCCGTGCCGCTCGGCGTAGCGCAGGTACATCCGTAGCAGGTCTCCGGCGAACAGTGCGGACTCCGCGCCGCCCTCCCCTGACTTGATCTCCATCACCACGTCGGAGTCGTCGTGCGGGTCGCGGGGCAGCAACAGGTCGGCTAGCTCGGTTTCCAGCCGCGGCACCCGGTCGGCGAGGGCATCAGCTTCGGCAGCGAAGGCCGGATCCTCGGCGGCGAGCTCGCGAGCGGCCTCGACGTCGCCGCGGACCTGATCCAGCTCACGAACCGCCCGCACAATGCGGGATAACTCGCCGTAGCGCCGCCCCACCTTGCGAGCGGTATCGGGATCAGCATGCAACCCAGGATCAGCGAGCTGATGCTCCAGCTCAGCGTGCGCGACCAGCAGCGCCTGAACTGCCGCGGTGTCCACGCCGGTCACCAATCCCCACTCGTGTCGATTTCCATTCGATAGCGCTTGGACTCCGGCGCCCTACTTCTGCCGTTTGCCGTAGCGCTTCTCGAAGCGCGCCACCCGGCCACCGGTATCCAGAATCTTCTGCTTGCCGGTGTAGAAGGGATGGCAGTTAGAGCACACTTCGACGTTGATCTGACCGTCGCGCTTGGTGCTGCGAGTGACGAAGGAGTTGCCACAACCGCAGGTGACCTGCGTCTCGACGTACTCCGGGTGGATGCCCTGCTTCATGGATGTCCTCTCTTCATGGCCGCCGGGTCCCCGTGATCGTGTGCGCGGGGTGAACCGGAACCGGACGGTGCACTGGCTGGCCTATGACAGGCAGTGAGCCGTGACAGTGTAAACCGTCAGCGGTACTGCGATGTTCCCGCCTGTTGACCTGATCATTCACAACAGCTCGGGCGGGATATCCGCGTACTGCCTGCGCAAGATACCCAGCACCGGATGCTCGTGCGCCCAGTGGATAGCGTCGACCGCGCTGACGGAACGAACGCCGACTGCGGCGTTAGTGGCGAACACCGCTTCCACGCCGGCTAAGTCGCGCAGCGTGACCGGCGCGGTAGTGGCATGGGTCTGCCGAGCCTCGTTGATTAGTCTCATGGTGACGCCCGCAAGACAGTCCGCCTGGGGCCAGACGATCCGATCACCATCAACGAAACCGACGTTCGATGTGGTCGCTTCGGAGATCGTCGCCGCGGCGTCGATGAACAACGCGTCGTCGAAGCCATCGCGCTGCGCGACGCGCCGCCACCGAAGCGCGCCGAACAGCCCGACATGTTTGACCTCGGGCAGGTCTCTGCAATACGGGGCTGACTGCAGACGCAACGGAGGCAGCGGCGCCATCGCGGCCAGCCGGGTGGTGACCAACAGCTGCGGCGCGGCGTCCGCTCCGGGGCGCCCGAGTTCGAGATCGGGGTCGAACACGGTCACCCGGACCACGACCGATCCGGCGGTGTCAGCCAGCGCCCGCCGGACGAGATGCCGGACCCGGTCGGGGTCCAGATCAGCATCGAAGATCCGGCGGCAGTCCCGCATCAGGCGTTCCAGGTGCAGGGTCAGACCCCGGACTCGCTGGTCATCGACCCGCATCGAGGTGTAGTGACCGTAGTTGAGCAGAGCGAGCGCGGTGACCTGATCAAGGTCGGCGCCACCGCCGCTACGGTGCCCTAGCTGCCCTTTCAGTCGGTGCCGTTGCCGGCTGTCGACTTCGAGACCTGCATCAGGAACTCGATGTTGGTGCGGGTTTTGCGCAGCTGGGCCAGCAGCAGATCGATGGCCTGCTGAGACTCCAGTCCGGACAGCACTCGCCGCAGCTTGTGGTAGATGGCGAGCTCGTCCGGGGACAGTAGGAGCTCCTCCTTGCGGGTGCCGGAGGGGTTGACGTCGATGGCCGGGAAGATCCGCTTGTCGGCGATCTTGCGGTCGAGTTTGAGCTCGGCGTTACCGGTTCCCTTGAACTCCTCGAAGATCACGGTGTCCATCGTCGACCCGGTCTCGACCAGCGCGGTCGCGAAGATGGTCAGCGAGCCGCCATCCTCGATATTCCGGGCCGCACCCAGGAATCGCTTCGGCGGGTACAGCGCGGTGGAGTCCACCCCGCCGGACAGGATCCGGCCGGATGCCGGTGCTGCCAGGTTGTAGGCCCGGCCCAGCCGGGTGATGGA
>JAICSB010000375.1 GCA_025937115.1 Pseudonocardiaceae bacterium
ATCCATCATGAGCGGCATCATCGCAGGTCACGGGCTTAACAATTGTCCAAGATGAATAACTTATTTCATTCCGGCTACTTAGCTTGGGTGGTGAAAAACTGGCGCCAGGTCGGACCCGACCGGCCAGGCGCGGGATCGATACCGGCGTCATGCAGAATCTGCCACACCGTGGAGGCGGCGATGCGATGACCGAGCCGGACCAACTCGCCCCGCACCCGCCGGTGTCCCCAGGTGGGATTGTCGGCAGCCATCCGAATGACCATGCTTTTGATCGCCGCAGCGATTGGCGGACGTCCGGGTCGGCGGCGTGCGGTGTAGTCCCATTTCCGCGAGACCAACCGGCGGTGCCAGGCCAGGACCGTGGCGGGAGTGACCGGAAAGATCGCAGCCCAGCGGCGGCGCGGCAGCAGCCAGGACAACGCGGCCAGCCACGCCCGGTCGGCAGGCGTGTAACGCGCGCGAGGGGAGACCTGTCGGTGCAACACGGCGTTCTGGTGGCGCAAGGCCAGCAGTTCGGCGTCCTTGCTCAGGTCCCGCCGTACCAACACAGCAATCAGACCGAGCAGACAGCGCACGAGCTGGTACAACATCGACAGCAGCAGCATCCGACGATGATCCATGACTGGGTAGCACACAAAGAGCGCAAGTCAGGACACTGCATCGAGTCTCCGAGCCCCCACAGGGTGTATCTGTACCGGGCGATCGACCAGAACAGCCAGGTCATCGACGTGCTGGTCTCCGAGAAGCGGGACATCGCGGTCACCCGCCAACTCGATGAGCTGCTGCCCACCAGCTGTCACGTGACCGAGCAATATGCGAACAACGTGATCGAAGCCGATCACGGACGGCTAAAGTTGCGCCTGCGACCGATGCGCGGCCTCAAACAACTCCGCTGCGCTCGGGATTGACGATCCCCCTGCCCGGACTCGCAAAATGCAACAGCCCCCATGCAACAGCCCCCTTCGGGCCCGTGATGACGGCTATACCTTGCCGCCTTCGTCTGCTGCCGCTGGGTGATTAAGCCAGCTGGCCGGGCCCCTTCCCGGGTGCTCAGCGTTGGTTGACTTCCACGGCGGTGCGTACCGCGCTTTCCAGCGAGCCTTCAATCCATGCTGGTTTCAAGCTGGTGTGCTCACCGGCGAAATGCACTCTTCCCTCGATGCCACGGGTCGGTAGGTGGTACTCATGCAGCTGGCCCGGGGTGAAGACGGCGGCCTCGCCTAAGGCGTAGCGGGCGCGGATCCAGGACTGAGTTGCGCCAACTCCGGTGAACTCCTGATAGACCTGCGGACCGAACATTCTGGCCATGTTGTCCAAGGCGAAGGCGTAACGCTCATCGTCGGTGAGCGAGTCCCAGCGCTGGGCGTCGTCGGACCATGTGTAAGAGGCCAGTACCACCCCGCCGCGCGACTCGGGGACATGAGAGGGAAAATAGGTGAAGCGGTTGGGGCTGTCTGTGGTACAGCCGCCGCCAGTGAATCCCTGGTCTCCTTGCTCCCAGAACCGGTTCTTGAACTCCAAGAGTACCTTGGTGGCCGCGTCGTAATGCATAGCGGTGATGGCCCGCCGTTTCGGGTAGGACAGTGCGGGCACGAACTCGCAGAAACGTTGGGCGGTCAGCGGAATGGTGATGATGGCGTAGTCACCCTCAAACGTTTCTACCGGTGCTTCAGGGCCGCCGCGGTCCCCGTCCTCGGTGCCGGACTCTGCGGTGGTCTCGATTCGCACGCCGCTCGAGGTCTGGGTCAGTTTGGTCATCCGCCGGTTCGACTTCAAAGTGTCGGCTAGCGAGGTGGTGAGCGCATCGGTCAGGGTGGCCGTACCGCCTTCGAGTTCCCAGTAACGAGAGGTGGGGGTGATGATCGCGTGGTCCATGAGGGTCGGGAACAGCGAATAGTGCAGCCGAGACGTCATGTTGTCCAACGTGCCGGCCGCCTCGATGTCGGGCAGGCTCCACCCGGCCGACTCCACCAGGTAGCGGTGCGTGGAGTAGTCGTCGTAGGTGCTGATCAGCTTGGCCCATGCTTCGATCTGATCATCGATCGCGCCGGTAGGCGTGACCGTGACCGGGCCCAGTGCGTGGTCCACCGCGGCGCCTGTCGGGGTGGTCAGCGATGAGGAGAACAAGCGGTTCACCGCCGCCGGGTCGGCCGCGTACTGGGCCCGGGTCACCTTCAGTCCGTTGACCTGGATGAGGCTGCGTCCGGTGGACGCGGGCGCCTGGAAGCTCACCGGGGGGCCATTGGTCCAGGTCTGGCCGGTGAAGGAGCGATAGACCACCGGCGGCACTTGACCGGTCGGTTCGGCCCCGGGAGCGACATCAGCGTTGTAGAACAGTCGACGGCGGATTCCGAGTTTGTCTGTCAGCGCGAGCACCATGGGATGGAAGTCGGGCAGGCGCATCGCTCCCGCTTCAGCGTGCAAGGCTTTATCCGAAAACACTCCCCGGAACGTCTTGATCCGCCCACCGGTCCGGTTGGCGTTGGCCTCCAGGATCGTGACAGTGTGCCCGGCATCGCGTAAGAGCTTCGCCGAGACCAACCCGGCGATACCAGCGCCTACGATAAGGACCCTCTTCGGGCTGGTGGTTTTCGGCAACCCGTGGTCGATCAGAATCTGCAAGTATTGGAGTTTGAGGTCATCCTGGCGATCGCCAACCAGTAGCAGTGCGCGAGCGAGGTCCCGGCTCGTGTCATTGACAGCAGGAGCCGATGGGGCGTTGCGCGCCGAGCTGCAGGAGGTCGTGGCAGTGGCGGTCAATACCGCCGCAAGACCCAGAAAGCCACGCCGACCCATCGAAGGCATAAACGAGGAATCCATGGTCACCATCTCAGGCCCCCATACGATGCGGATGTCGATTCGAGTACGACTCGTTTCTCCGGAGCGACCCCCATTGCGACGGCCCCGGTGCCCTTGCTTTAGAATGGTCAGGTAAGGCGGTGACATCGACCCCCAGTTGGGTAATCTTTATCCTCGATTGGGTGATCTAACCCTATAGCCAAATCGTCATCCGTCAGCTCGCTAGCACGAAGCGATCTTCAGCCCTCAACTCTCTTGACCTGCGGCGTGCCAAAACTCGGTTTGAGGCTTTGACCAGGTGTTTTCTAGGATCTCGACGTTCTTGGCCGCGGCGCTGCGAGTGAGTAGCCCGAGCCAGCCGAACAGCCTGATCGTGGTCAGATACAGCAGTCGGAACAACACGGCAGCTGATCATGCCGTGATCACGTGGGGTCAACGGAACCTCAGCTCATCACTCCTGTGGCGAGTTTTGGCATACCGCAGGTCAGGCGCACGCCCCGTGGTGGGGGACAGTCCCGCAGCATGCGCTGGATGTGCGTGGTCGGTGTTCCCTGCTGGTCGTGCGCCAGAGCGCGGAGCACCGCCGGGGTGAAGCCACGGTGCCGCGGTGTCGTTTGGTGGGCCAGAATTGCCCGGGACGCGCTGGGTCGGGGGTGTAGCGCGGTTGTTGGTGTGGTGTCGGTCATCCCGCCCCTTTCGTTATCGAACGTTTGTTCGAGCAGGGTAGGGCATGGGACCGGTCTGGTCAGGCCGCAACACACCGAAGGGCCTGGGGGAAACCCCGTCGATGTCTATGGGGTCCTGGACTAGCTGGCTACCTCAGCCCGGGACCTGCTCGCCCCCGATATCGGTCATGCCATGCTGCGGATGCAGCATGCCGTCTCGCCGACCGGGATGGTCTAACGAGTGCCGCTGGGCAGCGCTGGGCGATCTGCTGGCGTATCTCTGACTGGCCGTTGCTCGCCGCCGCGGACACGGCTGGCGCGGAGATCGCTGACCAATTCCGCGTCGTCATGCCCCCAGGGACGATGATCATCGTGGGCGCTGGTGCGTGACGAACTGCGTGACAATCACCGCGCACGGCGGCGGACTTCCGTGGATC
Source organism: Pseudonocardiaceae bacterium (assembly GCA_025937115.1). Next base: position 3,902 of record JAICSB010000375.1, read on the forward strand.
CTGCGGGATGCTTCAGCAGGTCAACACGGCCGTAGTCCGCGGATCAGGGCACTATTGTTATTGCTTCGGGACGAAGAGGCCGTGGGTTCGAATCCCGCCACCCCGACAGCAAAACGCCAGGTCACAGGCCGTTTACGATCAAGCCGCGACGACCTCG
>JAICSB010000131.1 GCA_025937115.1 Pseudonocardiaceae bacterium
GAACGGCTCGATATCGAGCATCGCCCAGAACCCTGGGTGCCGGTCCCTACCTCCTAATGCCTGCAGAAAGTAGCTGATCTGCTGATCAGCTGATTCAGACGACAGACAGTGGTAGGCCCCGACGAGCGGTAAACCCGCTGCGGCCGCCCCGTCGAACTGCTGGGCGAAGTCCGGGTTGGTGTACCGGTAGCCCGGCCCACCCCCCTCGGTCGCCTTCACGGAGGCGGCCGTTATCCCAGCTGAACGGGCCTGTGGCCAGTCGATGTCGGCCCCATCCCAGCTGGACAGATCCACGGTGTAGAGGGTCAAGTCGGTATGTCCGTTTCGTGAGTACCATTGGAAAATCGACGAATTAACGAAAGAAGCCTCGGCGGCAGGCCTGTGACCTGGGCAAACGTTCTTGCGTGCTCCCGCGAAAAAGACGAAATAAGGCCAGTAAAGGGGGGACTTCGCGGACCTTTACTGCACTTTTTTCGTATCAAGATAGCCATCGATACTCCCTGGTCAGGGCGGTGTGAAGGGATGTTTACGGGCCTTGATTCGTTAATTCGTACTTCCGCTGGGTGTGGGAACAGAGGGTGCAGATCGGACACCGGTCGGGTTGTCGGCGGCGTGCCGGTCCAGCAGCTCCCCGACCGCGTCCAGTGGCGCGCCCGTCCAGTGCAGGAGGGTCACCGGCCGGCCGCCGGTGGCCCGTTCCTCGCGGGTGACGTCGCCGCGGTCTTCGAAGTGCGTGATCATCGCGTGGATCTCGCCGCGGCTCTTGTTGCGACGAAAGAAGGCGGCGATGTCCGTCAGCGAGCGGCCGCCGGCGGCGGAGGCGAGGTACTCGGCCAGCCGGCCGGCGTCGTCGCGGCGGCCGGAGCCGAACACCAACCGCGCGGACTGGGCGGCGTAGTGCCACACCGCCAGGCCGGCGAGCAGGTGCTGCACACCGATCGCGCCGGCCCCGTCGGCCAGGGCGTAGGTCAACGCGATGCGCATGGTGTACGCGGGCCCGCGGGCCAGCGCGGCGCCGAGGTTCCCGTCGTACTCGTCGGCGTTCAGCGCGTGGTACACCGCCGCCCACAACTGCTCGGCGGCCCGGTCCCGGTGCACCTCCCGATTCATCGCCCGGGCGCGCTCGAGGTAGGTACCCAGCTGCTCGGCCAGGTCGCCCAACGGCTCCCGGCGTTCCTCGTACGGCAGCAGGTGCGGCCGCTCGGCCGCGCAGAACAGAAACCGGTTGACCGTGCCGCCGACCACGTCGGACTCGGTGAGCTTCTTGCGCAGCTCGCCGGGGGTGACGTGGCCGATGACGACCAGGTGCGCGTCGTCGACCCGCAGCGGCGCCCCGCGGGTCATCGTGGAGCCGCGGCCGTCGTCCCACATCTGCCGCAGGACGCCGCCCAGGTTGTTGCCTTCGCGCCGCAACACCGCCAGCACGTTCGCGAACTCGGTTTCGGTGGCGGTCAACCGACCGTCCGGCGCAACCGCCTCCATCGCCGGTTCCGCCGGCGGCTTCCCGTTCTCCTTCGCCACGCGCGGTGGTTCGGCACCGAGCGCAGTGAGCAGACCCTCCCCAGTGGACAGACCCGGCTGCATCCGGGCCCGCACGTAGTTGCGCGCGTACGGCGACCAGGACTCGGCGAACCGGCGCGCCTCCGCTAGCGCCGTTCCCTTCCGCGCGGTCGAGGTGCGCCCGACCACCAGCGGCCACAACTGCGCGGGGTGCTGGTTCGCGCCGATGCTGAAGTGCGGCCCGGGCCCGACCATCGCGCCGAACAACGCCAGGGTCTGCACCAGGATCGCCGCCGGGTCGGCCTCGGTGGCCGGCGCGATACGCTGCACCGCTTCACCGATCGGACCGTGCCAGGCCTGCTCGGCAACGCGCGGTAGGTGCCGCGCGCGTTTCATGCCGCCACCGGCGGCATCTCCCAGGCGACCGGGCCGCCGAGGTACTCCGGCCGGCCGGGCCACATCCGCGCGCGCGCCGCCTGCATCTCCGCCACGCGTTCGGCGACCCGTTCGTTGTAGGAGACCCGTCGCCGTAACCGCCAGTTGAGGTCCGCCGCCTCCGCGTCGGCGGCCGCCTGGTCGTGCCCGTCCGCCAGGCCCTGCACATACACCCGGTGCACCAGGAACTTCAGATCATCGAGATCAAACATGCGGTGGGGTCCTTCGGCTACACGACGGCCCGGCCGCACGGGGAAGTTGCGACCGGGCCGACCCAAGATCGGACAGGGGTGTGGGGGAGAAACCGCGCGCTCTACAGCCGGCGCGCCTGGCTCGAAAGGTGGTTGTTCACCTCCCCCGTTCGGGGGAGGTCTGCGCGCGGTCGACGGTCCCGGTGCGCGATGCTCCACCGGTACCGTCGCGCCGGCGCGCACTGCTGTTCATCGCGTCGGATCGCCCGTAGCGCACCCCACGGCGTCCAACACCACGCGACCACCGCCGGGTGCCCGTCCAGCACCCGCAGCGCACCCCACCGGCGCGTCACCGGGCACCACCGCGCCCCTGCCGGTACCCGCGCTTGCGGTAGTTCGCCCGGCGCGGTGTCGCCGCCATCGCCCGCTCCCGCGGCGGCGGCGCGTCGAGCAGCTCCTTCAGGTCGGCCAGGCCACCGGTCGGCGTCAACGTGATCACCAGCCGGCACACCTCCTGCACCGGCATCCGGTGCCGCATCGCCGCGCGCGTCAACCACAGGTGCGCCTCCGGCTCCGGCATCGTCAACTCCGCGCCGAGGCACTGCTTCGCGTGCAGCAACAACCGGACGCGGTCCGCGTCGCCGCTCACCGCGGCCTACCGCCGAGCGCGGTCAGCACCACACCGGCCGGCGGCGGCGCGCCGGTCTCCGGGTCCTCCCGCTCGTACACCTCGCCGGCGCCGGGGCAGCAGTCCTCAGCCGCCACGTCCGCCGGCGGCGGGTCCTCGGCCTGGTCGGCCGCGGCCGGCCCGGCCTCGGCCTCGTCGACGAGGGCCTGGTCGCGCGGGCCCTCCTCGGGAAAATCCTGCTCGACCAGGTCCTGCAGCGCGTCGACCACGTCCTCGTACAGCTCACCTGCGGGCCCGCGGTCGGTTCCCGGCTTGTCGAGCGCGGAGAGACTGACGCGGTAACCGTGCCAGTCCATGGCGGCGTTGTAGTAGAACCGGCCGTCGGTGGTGGGCTTCCCGTTGGCCAGCCACAGGACGTCGGCGGGTTCAGCAAGCACCGCCGCCCACGCGTGCACCTCGGAACCGCGGTTGAACGCGAGGTGTAGGGACTTGCCCTCGTCGTGGGAGAGGAAGTTGATTTGCTCCGGTACCGGTGCGTCGGTCAGGGTGATGAACGCCAGGACCTGCCGGCGGGTCAAGAGCTGCTCGTTGGTCATCGCGCACCACCCAGGGCGAACTCGAACGGCTGGGCGGTGCTGCGGCCGTCGCGGCACAACCTGGCCGGCCACGACCAGGTGCCCATCCGGGCGGCGGTCTTGTCGTACCGGTGCCGGTGCAGCCAGATCCCCACATCGGGCGCGATGCCGTCGCGCCAGATCGCCTCCCCGCAGTTCCGGCACAACGGCGGCCGGACCCACACCCCGGTCTGCCGCAGCACCAGCCGGTTACCGGTGTGCGGCCCGTACAGCTCCGGGTCCGTCCGCACCAGCGCCTCGAACATCCGCAGCGCCACACCGAAGTTGGCCGGATAGGCCGGTTCGTGCTCCATCAGCGGCAGATTGACCGCGGGTAACCGTTCCTCGATCACGTACTCCGGTACCGTTCTCACTGCCCGTTCCTTTCGGTCTGAGGGTTCTGGGTGGGGCGCCCGTCGTTCACTCGACGGGCGTCCGCTTTGTTCGCGGGGAGCAGCTCGGCCGGCTCGACGTCGAGGCTGTGCGCGATGGTCAGCAGCTCGGACACCGTGAGCGGAGCCTCACCGGACAACCGACGTCGCAGCGTCTGGATCTTGATCCCGGTTCGTTCGGCCAACACCTTCTGTGTCAAGCCCTGCCTTGCGATCTCCCCACGGATCTCCGCGATAACTTCATTCGTTGGATGTGTGCTCACAGAGACACTCTTAACCCTCAGAGTTACTTGGTCAACCACGTGGCGGGTAATACTTTCGGTCAGATGTTGACTTCTACCCGCCACGTGGCCATGCTCTGCGCATGGCGATGACTTCAGCCGAGCGACCGGACTCGCTCTCGCTGCGCGTTGCGGCGGAGATCCGGGCGGAAATGGCACGGCAGCGGCTAACGCAACGTGAGCTGGCAAAACGCCTGAACACGATCGACATGTCGCTGAGCAGACGGCTCAAGGGCTACGTCGCGATGAACCTCGATGAGCTCGACCGGGTCGCCGAGGTTCTCGGCGTGTCAGCTATTGAGCTCATGGAGCGCGCGGGACGGTCGCGTCACCGTCCTTCAGCCTTGAATGCGCACCACCTGGTGGGACCGCGCCGCAGGAGCACGGGGGCGCCGTCGGGTTCCCGGCGGCCGCGCCGGTTGTGGACGTCGCCGGCGCTCGCCGCATGACGGAGCGCTCCTGGCCAAAGGAGCAACGGGGAAGTACACCGCTGTTGATCGATGATCGACCCCTGGTCGATGGTGATCGGATTAGCTGTGACCTTGAGTGAGGTCATGTCCAATCTCGTTCACCTGTACCTGAGGCACCTACGCGCGGTCGGGTACGCCGACCAGACGATCAAAGATCGCGGATACGTGCTGCACCGCGCGGATCGGGAGCTGCCCTACGGCCTCGACCAGGCGTCCGTCGACGAGCTCGAAGCGTGGTTCGCCGCGCAACGGCTGAAGCCGTGGTCCCGGTCGAAGTACTTCGCAGACGTGGCCGGCTTCTACGCGTGGGCGGTGTGGAGCGAGTACCTGGACTGGTCGCCGATCCACCAGTTACCCAGGCCGCGGGTTCCCCACTCGGAGCCGCGGCCGGCCACCGAAGCCCAGCTGCTCGCCGCTCTGCAGCTGGCCCGCCCGTACCGCACCGCGGTGGAACTGGCCGCCTTCGATGGCCTGCGCGCCGGCGAGATTTCCCGGCTGTGCCGCGACGACGTCACCCCGGAGTATCTGACGGTGCTGCGCAAGGGCGGGAAAACCCAGCTGCTGCCCACGCATCCGTTGGTGTGGGAGGCGATCCGTGACCTGCCACCTGGGCCCGTGGTGGCGCGCCGCCGCGGCGGCCACTTCAACCCCCGGGGCCTGGCCCACACCATGTCGGTGCGGCTGCACGGGATCGGCGCCCCCATCACGCTGCACCAGCTGCGGCACCGGTTCGCCACCGCGCTGCTCGATGCCGGCGTGCACATCCGCGTGGTGCAGGAACTGCTTGGCCACGCCTCGGTCACCTCGACCCAGGTCTACACCCAGGTCACCGACCCGCAGCGGCGCACCGCGATCGCCAGGCTGCCGGTTCCCGGTGTGGGTACCGGCTGACGCCCCAGCCAGCCGGTACCCGAACCCCCCGAACCCCCGGAGAAAGCCTTGCGTGACGCAAGTATGTCGTTCGCCCGCGGTAGTGTACGGGCGGCGGCCTCCCCATAGGTTTCGCCCGAACGGTCAGCCCTCGGGAAGCGAGCCCCGGGGGCTGTACCGTTTCCGGTCATGGGAGACGTCGAGCGCGAGCAGCTCGCCGAGATCGCCCGCATCGTGGCGCGTTACCCCCAGGTCCTCTGGCACCACTGCCGAGACAGCCGCCACTGCGACGGACCGCCCGGCCTCCCCGACCTGCTCTTCGCCGGCCCGGGCGGCCTCATGATGCCGGAGCTGAAGGCCTCGACGTTGGGCCGCAGCCCTGGTCAGACGTCGTGGAAGTGGACTTTGCGTGCCGCGGGCGTCTATGCGCCCCTCTGGACACAGCGCGACTTCCCATCCGGTGTCGAGCGGGAGATCGCGGCCATCTCCACCCCGCCCTGACCAGGCCAGCCATATAATTCGCGACCTTCGATATCCCTGCTCCCCGCCATATGCCTATCCGGGCATACGTATCACGGACCGCCGAAATTCGCCCGCCAAGTTGGGCCGGTCGGCGCATAATGACCCCCTCCAGAGGCCTAGATTCCTTCTGTAGCAAGCGAAATCGCGAAGCTACCTACCGGCGGACCCGGGATGAGCACCGCGTACGGAACCGGTGGGGCGGAAAGCCGGCCACGCGTGGCTCGCGCAACGTGGCCGGCTCTTCTGCTGCCGCACAATGGCTGTCGTGCGCATGCTGATCGAGGAAGTGCGGATCGACGGGGGAGTCCAGCGGACCCGGCCGGTCGCGGAGTGGGTTCTGCCGGATACCCCGGTGCCGATCGAGATGTCCTTCACCCAGCTGGCCACCCCGGACACCACGAAGGTCTGCACCTACCGGATCACGCTGGTCAGGTAGCGGCTACCACCAGGGGTTTTGCTTCTTGCTGCTGCGGGGCGGCGCGGTTTCGACGGGTGGCGGCGCTTCGACGGCCGGCGGCTCGTCGACGGGTTCCGGGTCGGGCGGGGCGATCACCACGGGGACGGGTTCGGGGTCGGGTTCCGGCGGCGGCGGGGCGACCCGCTCGACGAGCTCGCGCAGGCCGGCGAGCTCGCCGCGGAGGCGGGCGATCTCGGTTTCCTGTTCGTTGTCGATGGCCTCGGCGGTGATCTTCGCCAGCTTGATGTCGCGTTCGGCCTCGATCTGCGCGATCTCGACGTCGGCGGCCGCCGTGGCGACGTCCGGTACAACGGCCGTCTCGACGGCGTGTTCCAGGCCGCACGTCGGGCAGGGGTGGGTCATTGGACGCGGTGTCCCTTCTCGTTGAGGCCTTGGGCGGCCCAGGCGTCGATGTCCTCTTGGTTCTTGGCCCGGCGCGGGTCGTACGCCCAGCTGGAGCGGTCCGGCCCGTATTTGTGCAGCACCCGGGCCCGGCCGCTGCTCTTGGAGAACACCCGGAACCGCAGCTGGTAGCCGTCGCCGTGGGCGCGTAGTCCCATCGCGTCGTCGGCGTCGACCAGGCGGCTGGGCCCGGCGTCCACGGATACCTCGCGGTGCCGGCCGCAGCGGTACAGGCCGCGGCGGATCTCGTGTCCACGTTCCGGGGTGGCGATGCCGGACAGCACCAGCACGACGCCGTAACCGCGCTGCAGGGCGGCCGCCACGAAGTGGTCGAACCGGCAGTCACGTTGGCTGTGCGCCGGTGGTGGGCCCTTCGCCATCGTGTCTCACCTGCCTTTACGCCACCTGATGATACGTTTAGTTGAAGCTTCAAGTACTAGGTCGGGGGGCCCGGCGTGTTCGCGATGAAACGAGTCGATCCGCTGCTGGCCGATGCCCACGACACCCTCGCCGAGGTGCGCGACCTGGTGAACACCCTGCGCGCGGCGGTCATCGTGCTCGCGGTCTCGATCTCGGCGCTGGCTATGGTGCTCGCCGCCCGGTTCGCCTGATGAGCGCGGCGCGGTGCGGCCATGGCCGGGTGCTGTGTTCGGAGTGCGTGGTGGTCGACGACGCGGCGAAGCGGGCCTTCGACATCGTGCGGCTGATCACCGTGTTCACCGACTACGACACCCGCACGCGGCAATCCCCGTACCTGGCGATCCGGCTGATGGACGGCGGGTCGAACAGTCAGCTGTATGACACCAAACAGGCCGCGGTGCGCGACCAGGTGCACGAGACGCTGTGCGCGTACTTCTGCTTCCGGACCGCCCCCAACGGGTTCGCGTCGGCCCGGGAGGCCGCGGTGTTCCTCGCGTGGCACCGCGCCGCCTACGACCAGGGCTGGCGCCTGCCGGATCCGGACGACCACACCGGCGGGCCCGACCTGGTGATGCCGGACATGACGGAGCACTTCTACAACCAGCTGGGCCGCCTGATCGGAGACCGCCGTGGTTGAAACCCTGTCCACGTTGGACGGTGAGCGGGTCGACGTCGACCAGGCCGAAGCGCAGTTCGCCGCGGCGATGGCCGCGCCGCCGGTGGACAAGCCCGGCCGGCCGGCTCCGGGCAAGCGGCCGCCGGAGCCTCCGGCGGACCCGGCGGCGGCGCCGCACGGCTGGACGTTCGTCGGTGGCGAGTGGCGGCCGAAGAAGGCACCCGGCCGGCCGCGGCAC
>JAICSB010000470.1 GCA_025937115.1 Pseudonocardiaceae bacterium
CACCCCGTCATCGGCGGAAAGTTCGCGCAGCGTGCGAACCAGCTGATCTGTGGTCGTCGCGGTGTCGAGATTGATCCGGCGGGACTCGATACCTACCTCGCGACAACGGATGAGCTTCATGCGCACGTAGGTGTGCGAGGCGGGATCATCGCCAACCAGGACGGTCGCCAGGCACGGCCAGCGCCCTTGCCGGGCGTGAAACTGGGCGGCACGCTGCGCTGTGTGCCGCAGTAGCTGTGCGGCCAACGCTCGGCCATCCATAAGCGCGGCGGTCATGGGTGTGCTCCTCACTCGATGGTGAGAAGCACCCAGGCGGACGATGCTCCAGCAGAAGCGCTCCCCGGTGGTCACCCACCCACGCCAGTCACGCATCGCGGCCCTACCAACAACTGCAGTGCTGTTCGTCGACATCACCGCTGGGCTGAGCGCTGACCTTGCTGACTGACCTGATCGAGCATTGACAAGCAGCGCGTCGAGGTCGCGCTCTCCCTGGGGCGGCTGGTGTCCCGACGTCATGCCCCCAGCGGGTTGAAGCCGGCGGGGAGCTCCAGCCGGTGGGCGCTCATGAACCCGGTGTCGGCGAGTAACTCGCGGGTCGGCCCGTCGGCGACGATCTGCCCGTGGTCGATCACCAGCGCGCGCGGGCACAGCTCCAGGGCGTAGGGCAGATCGTGGGTGACCAGTAGCGTCGTCATGCCCAGCCGCTTGATCAGATCGGCGAACTCCCGCCGGGCGGCCGGGTCGAGGTTGGCGGTGGGCTCGTCGAGCACCAGCACCTCGGGGTGCATAGCCAGCACGGTGGCCACCGCCGCGCGCCGCCGCTCGCCCAGCGACAGCCGATGCGGTGGCCGGTCGGCGGCATCGGTCAGGCCGACATAGGACAGCGCCTCGGTGACCCGCGCTTGCAGCGCGGCACCGGACAGCCCCAGATGAGCGGGCCCGAACGCCACGTCGCGCCCCACGGTGGGGCTGAACAGCTGATCGTCGGGATCCTGGAAGACCACGCCGACCCGCCTGCGGACCTCGGTCAGGGTGCGGCGACCTACTTCAACGCCGCCGATGAACACCGACCCGGCAGATGGCGTGAGCACCCCGTTGAGTTGCAGCACCAGCGAGGTCTTGCCGGCACCGTTGGGGCCGAGCAGGGCGACTCGCTCACCGGGTTCAACCCGCATCGAGACCTCGGACAGCGCTTGGCGACCGTCTGGGTAGGCGAAGTCGAGATCCCGCACTTCGATCGCCGCGACGTTGCCAGATGATCGTGATACGGCGAACCGGCCGCGACGGATCTGCGGTGCCGGGGCGGGCACACGGGTGGCCCGACGAACTCGCCGGGAGCCTCGAGCCGGGCCGTCGCCGTGCGGGGTCAGCGAGATCGGTGTGCCCACCTTGGACTCGTATCCGGGCAGCTGGACCCGGTAGGCGCACAGGTCGCAGTTCATCCGGACGTCGCCAGCCCGCGCCTCCCGGTAGCGCTCCAACACCAGCCGGGCCAGCCGAGGGTCGGGGCCCAAGTGGCCAGCGCCGCGGACCTCGACCTCGGGGTGCTCCTGCGCCCAGGCGGCCGCTTCACTGTAGATCCGGTTGCGCAGTATCCCGGAGAACAGGAAGAACGGGGCGACCACCGCCGTCCCGGCACCGAGCAGCCGCAGCCGCTCCAACGCCTCGGGGACCGACGGGGTGGCGACCGAGACGAACCCCGGCTCGACGGTACCCAGACCGCGCCCATCGGCGAGCAACCGGCTGACCTTCCACAGGTCTGCGCAGGCGTCCGGGTCGCTGCACCCTCGCCCGATCAGCGCCACCCCGAGCTTCTCCGGGTCGGCGTCACCGGCCGCGTCCCGGACCCGATCCGCGGTGATCTCCAGGATGCCCGGCTCGATACCCAGATCGCGGGCCAGCCGGAACTGCACGTCGGAGTGCCTGGCCCGGGCCCGGGCCAGCGCCGCGGGACCGTCGTTCTTCAAGTGCCCGGCGGCCAGCAACACCAGCGGCACGCTGACGATCTCGGTGGCGCCGCGCGCGACCAGGTCGTCGATGGCCTCATCGACGGTCGGCGAAGCCAGTTCGATGAAACCGAAGCCGGTCAGCAGATCACCTGCGGCGGCGCGGATGGTGCTGGCCAACGCCCAGTACTCGTCGACCCCGTCGGCGTCCCGACTGCCGTGACCCACGACCAGCATCGCTGGCCTGCTGGCTCGACCCTGCGAGCAGGTCTCGCGGGTCATGCCAGCGCCGTCCCGATCGCGGCCAGCGCGGGCACCGTCAGTGCAGCTCCCCACGCCAGCCGAGACGCCGGGGCGCCGGTCAGCGCGGCCGGCAAGGCGCCGGTGTACCCGCGGGAAGCCATCGCCAGATACACCCGCTCACCCCGCTCGAAGGAGCGGACGACCAGCGCACCGAGACCGGCCGTCATGTCGCGGACCTGCCAGAGCCAGCGCGGGTTGCCCCCCCGGCACAGCGCGGCGGTACGCATCCTGGCCCACTCGGCCACCAGTACCTCGGTGTAGCGCACCATGAAGGCCGCTACCGCGGTGAATACCCGCGGCAGCCGCAACCGCTCCAACCCGGTGATGATCTCCGGTAGCGGCGTGGTCGCGGCCAGGATGCCCGTGGCGAGCAGCCCGAACGTCGCCTTGAGCGTGATGGTCGCCGCGGCGTGCAGCCCGGGCACCGACAGCGCGATCCCGAGCACCGTCTGGTGCGGCGGCTCGCCGAGAACCGGCAGCGCCGTCACGAACAGCACGAACGGCACCTCCACCAGCAGCCGGCGCGCCAAAATCAGCGGGGGCAGCCGGGCCAGCGCGGCGACCCCGGCGAGCAGCAGCAGATACCACAGGTAGGGCCAGTACACGCCCCGCGCAGTGGCGGCGACGGCGAGCACGAACAGTGCGGTAGCGGCCACCTTGCACTGCGGCGCCAGCCGGTGCACCGGGGTGTCGGCGGGAACCAGCAGGGTGGCGTGGGTGGCACTCACGAAGATTCCAGCTGAGGATGCGCACAGCCCGCCGTGACGTCCAAAGCCGCCACGTCGCCGATCACCACGGTCAGCGGGGCGGGCAGCCGTGCCGCCGGCGGCTGGGCCAGGGTGCCGCGGACGGTGCGCTGGTGCGGGCGGCTGGCGGCGCTGATGGCGGCGACCGGGGTGTCGGGCGGCATCCCGCCCGCGCGCAGCGCGGCGACCACCCGGGGCAGCGCCGCCCGTCCGGTGAGCAGCACCACGGTGCCACCCAGCTGGGCCACCGCGGCCCAGTTCACTTCGTCGACGTCGTCGTTGCCGGCGACCACGGTGAGCGTGCGGG
>JAICSB010000283.1 GCA_025937115.1 Pseudonocardiaceae bacterium
CCTGCGTGGCCCAACATCGGGTGATGCTGTTGCTCGACGGCCTCGGCAACGGCGTCGGCGTCGACGTGGCCTTCGTCGCCGGTCGGTTGGTGGAACGCGAGGAGGTCAGCCGGATGTCGATGCGGCAGTCCTGGTCGACCGCGTGGCAGCAGGTGCAACACCAAGCGCAATTCCTGCAACACACTGCCTAAGGACCAGCACTGGCGCCGTGGAGGCCTTGGACTTCGGCCGGAGACACCACGCTTCCGAAGTCGGGAGCTGTCATACTGACAGCGCATCCTGTCCGACCGACCTCCCCGGGTGGAAGCATGCCTTTCGACGTTCGCGATAAGGTCGACGCCCTGCCTCGGCTCGGGCAGGACTGGTCCTGAGCGCATCACCGGCCGCTGATGCCCGAGGAGACGCGGCTCCGCCGCCTCCGACCATCCTGTCCCACCTCGCCGACGCCGCCAATCTGCTCACTCTTAGCGGGCTTGCAGCCAGCCTCCTGGCGATCATGCTGGCCATACGGGGGGTGTATGCAGGGGCCGCTATCAGCCTCGTGGGCGCCGTGGTGCTCGACTTGGTTGACGGCCCGGTGGCAAAGCGAACGCCGGGACGCACCGGCGAGCAGCGTGCATTCGGAGCCAACCTCGACTCACTGGCTGACATGGTGTCGGCCGGAACTGCCCTCGGTGTTGTGATCTTGTCGTACGGCCACTTCCGGTTTGCGTACATGCCGGTGGCCGCGCTGTTCGCCGTAGCCACGGCTCTGCGACTCAGCTACTTCAACGTCCATGGCCTCGGCGCATCGGGTACGTTCACCGGCTTGCCGACCGGTCATGCAATCACCGCCTTCGTGGCGCTGATGCTTTTCGATGGGCCGCTCGCTCCCGCCGCCTTCCGGGTCGCACTCAGTGCTGGCGGGGTGATGTTGGCGGTGCTCATGGTCAGCCGGTTGCCTTTCCCGAAGCTGACCGGGCGTTCGTACGTCGCCTTCATCGTCTTGGACCTGGTACTGGCGGCGGCTCACGCCGCCCGCCTGATCGCCTGAGTGATTTCAGCGCCGTCGGATTGTCTTGCATACCTCGGAGTTCGCACGCTCGAGATCCACCGGGAAGTCCACTTCGACCACGGAGAAATCTGAGATGTCCAACGCCCGAACACGCATTCCCGCCGTCTCGATCGCGAACTCGATCCCCCGCTCGAAATAGTCCTGGTCGGCGCAGCGTTCGAGGTGCTCGATTAGCAGGGTCTTGTCGGACGAGGCAACGTAATTGATGCCGACGGCCTCTCCAAGTCCCCCGATTATGGCCTTCGCTAGTCGCAGGATGTAGCCGTCCCGGTCAAGGGTGTAGGTGATCTCTTCATCTCCGATGGCGGCCGTGTTGACACACACGAACGACTCGTCCGCCTTGATCATGGGATGAATCCGCTCCAAGAGGCCGCACTCGAACACGACATCGCCGTTGAGCCATAGCACCCCGCCCGGCACCGATAACCGTAACGCAAGGAGCAGGCTCTTGGATGTGTTGGTCCGCTCGAAGCGGTGGTTGTAGGCGAAGAGCACGTGGGGGACGGCCCTCATGATCAGATCCGGCTTGTGGCCAATGACGACCATAACCTGGGCCTGCGGGAAGGCAGCCTCCAAGTGGCGCAGCTGGCGCTGCATGATGGTCTGCCCGTCGGCCAGCGCGGTGAGCGGTTTCGGCGACGACAGCCCAAGCCGGGTGCCTATGCCAGCAGCGAGGATGACAACCTGCGGGTTTCTCAGTTCCACGACGGGAGTAAACACACGTCGCCCCCAGACGGCTATAAGTCCATTTCAGCCCCTTGACGAACGGTGACCTACTGGACCGGCCGGTGTCAATACGGTCATGCCAGAAAAGCATCGATCATCGCGTCCGATGTGTAGTCAGCCGGTTTACCGCGGCGGCGATCCGCTCGTCGGTCGCGGTCAGCGCGACGCGGACGTGCCGGACCCCGGCAGGACCGTAGAACTCGCCGGGGGCGACGAGCACGCCGAGTTCGGCCAGCCTGGTGACCGTGTCCCAGCACGGCTCGCCCGCGGTGCACCAGAGGTAAAGCCCACCCTGCGACTGTTGCACCCGCAGCCCGGCTCGGCCCAACGCGGGCCGTAGCAGCTCGCCGCGCCGGGCATAGCGGTCTCGTTGCTGCGCGACGTGCGTGTCGTCGGACAGAGCGGCCACCATCGCCTGCTGCACCGGCCGGGCGACGATCATCCCGGCATGTTTACGCACCGCGAGCAGGCCGGCGACGAGCTCGGGATCACCGGTCACGAAACCAGCCCGGTAGCCGGCGAGGTTGGACGACTTGGACAGCGAGTGCACCGCCAGCAGCCCGCGGTGGTCTCCCCCAGACACTCGCGGGTGTAGCACCGAGACCGGTTGCGCCGCCCAGCCCAGCGCGAGATAGCACTCGTCGGACGCCACCACCGCACCGATCTCCCGGGCTTGGCGCACCGCACTGGCTAACACTGCAGCGGGCGCGACGCCGCCGGTGGGATTGCTCGGCGAGTTCAGCCAACGCAGCCGGGTGCCTGGCGCGGCGGGCTCGGTATCAGCAAGCCGGACTGCGGTGGCACCGGCCAGCCGTGCGCCGATCTCGTAGGTGGGGTAGGCCAGTTCGGGCAGCGCGACGACATCACCGGGGCCGAGGCCGAGCAACGTGGGTAACCACGCCACCAGCTCCTTGGAGCCCACCGTCGGCAGTACCGCCTCGGCCGGCACACCCGTGATCCCGTATCGGCGCGCCAGCGCCGCGACGGCGGCCTGGCGAAGCTCGGGCGTGCCGTGCGTGGCCGGATAGCCAGGCAGCGCCGACGCCGACGCCAGCTCCTGCCGCAGCACCTCGGGGACCGGGTCCACCGGGGTTCCGACGGACAGGTCCACCGCCCCGCCGGGGTACTCGCTGGCGAGCCGGGCTGCGGCGGAGAGGCTGTCCCAGGGGAAGTCCGGAAGATCCAGGCGCGCGCGGGCGCCCGAGGTCATCCGCCCGTCACTCCTCGTTCTGCGGTGGCAGCTCGGCGACTATCGGCGGGTCGTCGTTGACCACTCCGACCTTCGATGCGCCACCGGGCGAGCCCAGCTCGGCGAAGAAGTCGGCGTTGGCCTTGGTGTAGTCCTTCCACTGCTCCGGAACGTCGTCCTCGTAATAGATGGCCTCCACCGGGCAGACGGGCTCGCAGGCACCGCAGTCGACGCACTCGTCGGGCTGGATGTACAGCATCCGGGCGCCCTCGTAGATGCAGTCGACCGGACATTCTTCGATGCATGATCTGTCCATGACGTCCACGCACGGCTCTGCGATCACATATGTCACGGGGTTTCTCCTGCTCCTCACTGCGGTACCCGCACCGGGCCGTCTGCCTGCACAGTATCTCCGTCTGCCTAGGCGCTGCTCAACGACCCCGCCGGTCACGAGCGGGCGAATGCGCGACCCAGCACGACAGCGGCCGGCACCAGGCCGGCGCCCAGCAACAGCGCCGAGCGAATGTCGGCGAGAAGTAGCACATCACCGCCCGGTCCGCCGAAGCCGAGGACACCGAGGGTGAGCAGCCAGCCCGCCAGCGGGATCGAGGCCACCACGGGGGGACCGCCCAGCTCTGCCGCGACGTGCACCAACCATGGGGTGCTCACCGCGGCGAGCGCGATGGTGATCGGTACCGGCACCGCGCCCACTCGCAGCGGGAGGTACAGCAACTCCACCGCGGCCAGCATGAGCGCATCGACGACCAGTACCACCAGCGTGATGCGTGCGATCACGCTCACCGCGCCAGGCCGCCGAAGAGGTCGTCGTGCGAGCCGGTGGCCGCGCCGTGTGCGAGGGTGAAGTACTCAGTGTCAGACACTGGCCGGGCCACCCCGTCGGACAGCGCGTACGCAGCGTAAGGGCCCTGCGTCCATACCCTGACCTGGGTGGCGTGAGCGCGCATCGCCCCGAGCACCACGCCGCGGTGCGCGCTGATGTCCAACGACGTGGTCACTTCCGCATCGGCAACGCCGGGTAGCCCATCCGATCCTGGCAGCGGGAAGGGCAGCCCAGGCGTCGCTTGGAGTGCGGCGATCCCCTCAGCCACCGCCGAGGCGGGCTGTACCGCCCAGAACACCCGGGCTACCTCGGATATCCGCGGCGCCGCGGCCATCGTCACGTGGTGGGCCCGGACGTGATCGGGGTGCCCGTAGCCGCCGTCCGGACCGTAGCTCACCACGACCTGGGGACGCACCGCCTCGAGCACCTCGACCAGCGCGTCGACCTGCTCATCGAGGTGCCCGGCGGCGAATGCCCGCGGGTGCAGGTCCGCTGGCGCGGTTGCCCGGGCGCCGGGTTGTGCGACCATGCCGGAGTCGCGCCACCGGCCGATCCCGCCGAGAAACCGCTGGTCGGTGACGCCGAGCACGGCACAAGCCGCGTGCAACTCGGCCACCCGGTAGCCGCCGAGCTGGTCGGCAGCACCGGCGGCCAGACCGCGCAACTTCTCGGTGATCACCTCACCCTGCTCACCGAGCGTGCAGGTCACCACCGTCACCGCGACCCCAGCCGCGACATACCGCGCGATCGTCCCGCCGGTCCACAACGTCTCATCGTCCGGATGCGCATGCACCACCACCAACCGCCGCGACACGCTCATCCCCTCTCCCTCCCCCGCATTGCGCGGGCGCAGCGGGGTAAATCGTCGCCGGTAGCCACGCTGAGCCCGCTCAATGCTGGAAGGGTCGACAGCTCGGTGTAGTGGCAGGCGGTGGGGTGGTGGTGGGTGATGAGTGGGGGGACCTCTTCGGTGCAGCGGTGGCGTTGGGCGTCGGTGAGGTGAGCGGCGAACAGCGGGCAGCGGGTCCGGAACCGGCAGCCCGACGGTGGATTCGCTGGGTTGGGGACATCGCCGGTGAGGATGATTCGCTCCCGGGCGCGCTCCTTGCGCGGGTCAGGCAACGGGATCGCCGAGATCAGCGCCTGGGTATAGGGATGGGCCGGCGCGCTGAACAGCTCATCGGCCGTTGCGACCTCCACGATGCGACCCAGGTACATCACGGCGACCCGGTCGGCGATGTGCCGCAC
>JAICSB010000370.1 GCA_025937115.1 Pseudonocardiaceae bacterium
CTGCATCACCTGCTGCTCCGGGACACCGCCGGTCCCATCGTGCTGACCAGCGGGAACGTATCTGATGAGCCGATCTCCTACCGGGACGACGACGCACGCCAGCGGTTGGCCGGCATCGCAGACGCTTTCCTGACCCACGACCGGGCGATCCACATGCGCACCGACGACTCGGTGGTGCGGGTTTTTCGCGGCGCTGAGCTGCCGGTGCGCCGCGCGCGTGGCTACGCACCCGAACCGCTGACCCTGGCGCAACCGGCGCCCCGGCCGATCCTCGGCTGTGGCGCCGAGCTCAAGAGCACCTTCTGCCTGGCCCGCGGCCGGCATGCGTTCATCTCCCACCACATCGGTGATCTGGAGAACTACGAGACCCTGCGCTCGTTCACTGAGGGCATCACGCACTTTCGGCGATTGTTCGACGTGCAGCCGGAGGTGGTCGCGCACGACCTGCACCCGGAGTACCTGTCCACCAAGTACGCCCACGACCTCCCCGATGTTGAGCTCATCGGGGTGCAGCACCACCACGCGCACATCGCGTCCTGCCTGGCCGACAACGGCGCCGCGGGCCCGGTGATCGGGGTGGCCTTCGACGGGTTGGGCTACGGCAGCGACGGGACCTTGTGGGGCGGGGAGTTCCTGCTGGCTGATCTGGCGGGGTTCCAGCGATTGGCGCACCTGGTTCCCGTCCCGATGCCGGGGGGTGCAGCGGCCATCCGGCAACCCTGGCGGATGGCCGCCGCCTATCTAGGTTCCGACGCCCCGGAGGAGCTGGCGCAACGCCATGCCGGGCGCTGGGATGCGGTGCTGGCGATGGCGCACCGGCAGGTGAACGCCCCGCTGACCTCAAGCGCGGGGCGCTTGTTCGACGCTGTCGCGGCGGTCCTCGGGATCCGTGACACGATCAACTACGAGGGTCAGGCTGCAGTGGAACTCGAACAGCGGGCCGACCTGACCGAGCGGGGAAGTTACCCGGCTGCGGTGACCAAGGGGCCCGCGCTGCAACTGCACGGCGCCGACCTGGTGCGCGCGGTGATGGCCGACCTACAAGCCGGGGTGGACCCTGAGGTGATCTCCACCCGATTCCACCACGGCGTCGCTGATGCAATCATCCGGGTCTGCGTGATGCTGCGGGACTCCACCGGAGTGGGCGTCGCCGCCCTATCCGGCGGGGTGTTCCAAAACGTGCTGTTGCTTGAGCGCACCGTGGCGGGCCTTGAGCAATCCGGTTTCCGGGTGCTCACCCACTCTCGGGTTCCGCCCAACGACGGCGGCATCAGCCTCGGACAAGTAGCTGTCGCCGGGGCTTTACTGCGGGCTGGATCCCGGGGACCTGTTCACAAACCCAAGTGTCGGAACTGATCCACGCGTGCTCGAGCAAGGTCATGACTCAACTCGACGAGGCTGCGTGAACCGGTTCACCTCCGAGTAGGGAACAGGCGACTGGTCGGCGTTGTCGAACCCGTTCGACGAGGTGGTCTGGTTGACGATCTGCCCGTTGGGTCGCTGCGGTTGTCCAGTAAGCCGAGACACCGGGAACGGAAGTGGCTCCAGCGGGTGGCGACGGACCTGGATGGTCTGATAGATGATCAAACCGATCAGCAGGGCCAGCAGCGCCACCGAACCGCCCACGGTGCCCCAGCCCAGGCCGCCCTCGGTCACCGGTTTGGTCAGCGAGTCGCCTCCGGCCGCCCCTAGCGGGCGGGTCAGGATGAACGCGAGCCAGAACAACACCATGCCGTTGATGTTGGTCAGGTAGTGCGCGGCGACGATCAACACCATGATCCCGGCGATGACGAAAAAGGCGTTGCGGAATCCCAGGCCGGTGTCGTCGGCCAGCCAGTCACCGCTGGAGGTGCCCAGAGTGTTGGACACCAGAATCGCGGCCCAGTACAGGATCTCGCCCTTGCGGGCGGCGATGTTCTCCACGTTCAGGGTCTGCCCGGTGCGCCACCACACCACAAAGATGATCGCCAGGATGCTGGTGAGGATGACCGCGCCCCACGCGTAACCGATCCCGTGCTGGGCGCTGCCGTGACCGTACCCGCGGTTGAGGAAGTCCGAGATCTCGGTACCGACCATGCTGGTAGCCAGCACCACCGCCCAGAACAGGGCCGAATGGAACCGCTTGGCGCTGACCTGGGCCACCACGACGATCAGAAAGAACGCGAGAAAGATCAACGCGGTGACGACGTAGCCGATCTTGAGGGTGATACCTAACAAGTCTCCGGCGGTTTCCCCCAGAGTAACGGCGACGATCTTCAAAACCCAGAACAGCAGCGTGACGTGCGGAAGTTTCCGCATCACATAGCCGAGGTCTGACCCCGCTGGTTTAGCCACTACTGCCGATGACATGCCTCTCCGATCTGTCCACCTGTACGGTCTTCATCCCGGTCCACCGGGGCCGGCCACAATGCTGGTGACCCGACAAACGGACTCATCACAACCTCCGCGCCACCAGAGGAGATGGCCGACGCTCAGCCACCGACAGTCGTGGCGGCGATCCCAGCGCGCGGATACCTGCTCAGCACAACCGAGAACCCGTGCTGAGGCCGCAACGCTCACGCCTCACCACAGATACGTTGCACGTCGAAGTGATAGTTAGCCATGCCCCCAGCTTTACGTTGGCTGATGCGAATTCGATGAGGCGCGATCAGTGATTGTGATCCACACCACTAGTTTTTCGTCGTGGTGTCGGACTGAGTCGATGCGTAAGCAGTGGACTCACCGGGAATCGTACCAACGCGGGCGGGAGCACGGCGCGGATTGGGTAGTCCCAAGTGAATTATTACGTACTCTTCTCATCGAATTCTCATCGTTCTCGGCGAACTCTCCACTGTTGCGATGCTGCTCGGCTTCGGTGAACGGCGTATCAAACCTCTCCAGAGCGCGTGCCACAACGGGATTCACCTCATCGTGGGGTTTAATCACGCTAATGGTCACGGAGGTATCGGGAGTTTCTCGGACGGGGTTGCGCGAGGTCGCCAGCGCGGCACCGCGGCCGCGTTGCTCGGCGTCGCGACCGGCATCTCCCTCGCTGGGATGGCCACCCT
The DNA here is from genome assembly GCA_025937115.1 of Pseudonocardiaceae bacterium. The sequence continues at coordinate 3,048 of JAICSB010000370.1, forward strand.
GATCAAGGCCTGCACCAATCTGCTTGTGCAGGGTCCGGTGACGCTGATGACCAGCTGGCAGCTCTACGCGCCGCTGGCCATCGGCGCGGTTGGTTGGCTGCCCAACCAGCTCGCGTTCCAGGCTGGTCCGCTCTCGGAGAGCCTGCCGCCATCACCGTGGTCGATCCAGAGTTCGCGCAGGATACTGATCGGTGACTGGTGGGCTTGCCGGATGGCTGCGGCTGCGGCGAGACCGAGGCGGCGCGGACCGTGACCGCGGCCAGGTAGAGCCAGGGGATGGTGAGCGCACCTGGTGGGGGGTCGAACACGCCGGTGAACACGGTCACGAGGACCTCGGACAGTACCCACCCGATGCCAGCGGTCAGGCCCAGTGCCAGCACCAGCCCGCCGGCGGTGGCCGCCAGCGCCTGGCGGTGGTGTGCTGGCCTGCGTGTACCGAACTCGGCGACAGAAGGTCTCATTCGCGCTGAAGGGAGTAACCCGGGACGTCTCATGAACCGTCTACTGAAATCGTTGCGGATCCCATTCGGATTTCTCCTCCGCCTCAGCGTTGGGGGGCCAGAACGCAGAGCAGTCGAAGATGTGATTTTATGCTGCCGAGATCTAAAGAGGCGAGTCCTGTTGTCTGATCTGACGGGATCATGCATGCGGCGGGCAGGACTGGAAGGAAGGAAGACCACCATGCTTCGTCTCGTCGATTTTTCGACCTCACCGTGGCCACCCCAGGGGGAGGAGCGGGTCGGGTCGGCGAGCGTAAACGGGGGACCGGCGGAGGTGGCACTTCAAAACCACCTCCGCCGGTTGGTATTCCTCCCATAGATCATGATCGGGTGGACGGACTTGGGAGCTGGTCGCGTGGAAGGGCTGTGGTCTGATGGTGAGGCGTTGCGCGTCTTTCCCGAGGAGCACTACGACAGTGTTCGGGAGTCACTGCGGCGTTTGAGCTCTCACAGCCATCCGGTGGCCGTCAACGGCAGCGGGACCGGACGAGGTAGCGGGCCAGCGGTGCCCGGTGTCGGAGACGTCACCGGACGTGCGCTGCGCGATGTCGGTGAATGGCCCGCGAACGCTGA
>JAICSB010000227.1 GCA_025937115.1 Pseudonocardiaceae bacterium
CGTTGGGGTGGCTGATTGCTGCGAGCTGGGAGGGCCGGGATAAGACCCCGGGCGCCGGCTGGCTGGTCCGCCCGACCCGGGATGACGCCGACTCCTGGATTGACGAGCGGATGATCTCCCAAGCCCTCGCACACCTGGGAATCACCCCGCTGGACCGGTTTTTCAAAAACGGGGGCGAGCTGGTCTACACGGTGCCCGCGCGGGTGGACGGGGAGGGCACCTACGCCCAGATCCGGCTGCCGATGGGCGCCACGGCGGACATGGTCGCCGCCAAACGCACCACCCTGGCCGCCAACCTCGGGCGGGCCACCCTGGAGACCTGGCCCACCCAAGGCGAAGAAGCCGGGATCCTTGAGTTGTGGATCGCCGATAAGGGCAAACTCGGTGGTGGTGCCGGGCCCTGGCCGCTGCTGCACGAGGGCACCGTCGACGTGTTCGAGGGCGTGCCGATCGGCAAGACCCAACGCGGACAGCTGATCTACGGGCACTTCTTCGAACGGAACTGGATCGTCGGAGGCCGCCCCGGCCAAGGCAAGACCGCACTCGTCCGCATCCTGGTCCTAGGCGCCGCGCTGGACCCCACCGCGGAATTGTGGGTATTCGTGATCGCCCAAAACACCGACTTCAAACCCTTCGCCCCCCGGCTGACCCGGTATCAGGTCGGCATGGGCCCCGACGTCGCCGCCGCCGCCGTACAAGCCCTATCCGATCTGTTCGCCGAGATGGAACGCCGGGGCAAACTGTTGGCCACCCTGCCCGGCAGCCCCCCGGCCACCTCCCGGCGCCTGGCCGACAAACCGACGCTGGGGTTGCACCCACTGATCTGTGTGATCAGCGAATGCCACGAACTGTTCGGCCACCCCACCCATGGGGAGCAGGCCGAGAAGCTGGCCATCAGCGTGATCAAACAGGGCCGCAAGTTCGGCATCACGTTGATCCTGGACACCCAGTCCCCGACCGCGACCTCGATCCCCAAGGAAGTCACCCGCAACACCTCCTGCGGGGTCGCGTTCTCCGTCGCCGATCACATCGCCAACGACGGGCTGCTGGGCTCCGGGAAGTACCGGGCCGGGATTCGGGCCACCGATCTGCGGATGCACACCGATCGGGGCACCAGCGTCATGGTCGGCGTCAGCGATGCCACCTTCGAGTTGGTCCGTGGGTTCTACGTGCCCTACGCAGACGGGGTGGACATGGTCACCCCCGTGGTCACCCGCGCCATGACCACCATCGCAGAGCTACGCCGCACCGGCCCCACCCCCGACACTGCCGACGACCAACCCGCCGAGCAGATTGACCACCTGGCCAACATCCACGACACACTGCGCGGGGAGCGCCGGGTGCGCACCCAGGTGGTGCTAACCCGACTGGCCGAACTCAACCCCGCGATCTATGAGGGCTGGACCTTCCAAGACCTCAGCGCGGCGCTGGCCGACTACGACATTGAGCCGGTCAAATCCGGCGGAGTCAAAGTCGTCCGGGCCACTGATGTCACCCACGCACTCACTTACCGTGACCGCCGCCGCGCCACCGAGGGTGACGGATAGTGAAGGGACCTGAGGTGGGGACCCGCTTGGAGACCCGGGGAGTTCTCCCCACCCGCATCCCCACTCCTGCCTCCCCAACCTGACCAGCCCCAACCAAAACCAGGGACCCAGTTCCGCCCGGCGCAACGACGCCGAAAACCCTCCAAAACCGGGGTAGGAACACCCGCCGGACGGGTCCCTCCCTCCCCAACACCCTCACCCAGCACACCACCACACAAACACACACAGTAACCACCATGAGGCCCGAAAGTGATCACGATCAAAGACCAGCGCACCACCTGACCGACGTCGAGTTCCGCCTGACCGGCGGTCACAGACTGCCCACACCTCCAGATCAAGCACCACACCAAACATCCCCCTAGCAACTGGAGAACACCCACAGTGGACACCCCCAGCACCGCCTTGCGCGAATCGGCCCTGCACCTTGCCGCCCGGGGCTGGCACGTATTCCCAATCACCCCCGGCGCCAAGAAACCCCCCGTCATCGACCAATGGGAAACCCGCGCCACTACCGACCCCGACCAGATCACCCGCTGGTGGCGCGAGATCCCTTACAACGTCGGGATCGCTACCGGCCCGTCTGGTCTCGTCGTGGTCGACCTCGACACCCGTAAACCGGGCCAGGCTGTGCCTTCACGGTGGGCCACGCTTGGCATCGGCTCCGGCGCCGCAGTGCTCCGAGCGCTGGCCCACCACCACGGCGCCCCCGTCACCCCGACCTACGCCGTGTCCACCCCGTCTGGCGGGTGGCATCTGTATTACACAGCCCCGCCCGGAGCGCCGCTGCGCAACACCCAAGCCATGATCGGGTGGAAGATCGACACCCGAGCGCACGGCGGGTACATCATCGCACCCGGCTGTCCGGTGCCACCGAGCGGATACGAGCTGACAGACGACCGCGACCCCGTCGAACTGCCCGACTGGTTACACCACGCCCTCACCCCCAAACCGCCCACGGAGCACTCAGCGCCCGCCACCAACCCCAGCGGCTACATCCTCGCCGCACTGCGGGGTGAGTGCCAGCGGGTTCGCACCGCCCCACCAGGCCAGCACAACGCGATGCTTTGCCGCGCCGCCTACGCCCTGGGCCAGCTCGTCGGCGCCGGACTACTCACCCAGGACACCGCCCGGGCCGAACTTACCACCGCCGCCGACGTGCTGATCAGCGTCGGCTGCGGCTGCACCCACCGCGAGACCGCTCGCGTCATTAGCGCCGGACTCATAGCCGGGGGGCGTAACCCCCGCCGGATCACCCCCCGTACCAGCAACCGGAGGGCTGCATGATCGACAAGAAAGCGCAAGCTGTGACAACCGATCCGAACCCAGCCGTTGCCGATGGCGCTGCCCTGCTCGACGCGGTGCGCGAGGCGTTGACCCGCTATGTGGTGTTGCCCACCCCGCACGCCGCCGACGCGGTCACATTATGGATCGCGGCGACACACGCTCAGCCAGCGTGGGCGCACGCGCCTCGGCTGGTGATCCGAGGACCGGAGAAGCGGTGCGGGAAGTCACGGCTACTCGACACCGTGGAGGCACTCTGTCGGGACCCGTTCATCACGGTCAACTCGTCTCCGGCTGCGGTGTACCGCTCGATCAGCGATGACCCGCCGACCATGCTCGTGGACGAAGCGGACACGATCTTTGGGCCCAAGGCTGACGGGAACGAGGATCTGCGCGGCCTGCTCAATGCCGGCCACCAGCGCAACCGGCCCGCAAAACGCTACGACGCCGCCGCCAACCGAGTGGAGTCCATCCCGACCTTCGCCATGGCCGCGCTGGCCGGGATAGGTGCCATGCCGGACACTATCGAGGACCGAGCGGTGGTGATCCGGATGCGGCGCCGCGCCCCCAGCGAAAGAGTGGCCCCGTATCGGCATCGCCGTGACCGCCTACCGCTGCGTCAACTCGCCGAGCAGCTCACCGCATGGTTACGTGCAGACCTCGCCGCACTGGAGCGGGCCGAGCCGGACATGCCAGTGGAGGACCGCGCCGCCGACACCTGGGAACCGCTTGTCGCGGTCGCCGACCATGCCGGGGCGCACTGGCCCGACCGCAGCCGAGCAGCCGTGCTCGTACTCACGGTCGAGGCCACCGACACCGGTGAGGTATCGACTCGAATCCGGCTGCTCATGGATTGCCGGTCGGCGTTCGGTGACCATGACGCCATCCCCACCGCCGTTCTCCTGGAGCGGTTGAAAAGTGACCGCGAGGCCCCGTGGGCTGACTACGGGCCAGCCGGGCTGACTGCTATGAGGCTCGGAGTGCTGCTGCGTGAGTACGACATTCGCAGCGCGACTATCCGGTTCCCGGGCCTGGGCCAGGCCAAAGGCTACCAGCGCGCCGATTTCACCGACGCCTGGACCCGCTACTGCCCCCAACCCAAACTGGACGATCCTAGCGAGGAGGGGCAGGCGTCCCACCCGTACCAGCCTCATCACCCCAGCTCAGCGCGGTACGGCTCAGCAGAGTGGTACGGCTCAAGACGTACCACCCAACCCAGCCGTACCAGCATGACCAGCCAAAACGAGTCTGGTACGGCTGGTACGGCAAACCCTCCGCTCCGCATCGTCGGAGACACGGAATGACCATACGCACCGACCATCAGCAACCTGGCGCGCCAGCTACCGGAAGGACGCCCCGCATGAGCCTCAGCGATGGCAAAACCGTGCGCCTGCTGCTCACCGTCGAGGAAGCCGCCGATCAGCTCGGCATCGGTCGCACTTTGATGTATGCGCTGGTCAAGGACGGCGAGGTCGAGTCTGTCCACATTGGGCGGCTACGGCGAATCCCCGCCGACGCACTGCCCCGATACCTCGAACGGCTCCGTACCTCCCTGCCCCGGCCCCACAACTCAGCAGCGTGAGGAGAGAACACCTCATGATCATAAGCAAGGGTACCCGCGCCCCGAACGGCGCTTCGAGCATCTATGAGGGCAAGAACGGCCGCTGGCACGGGCGAGTCACCATGGGTGTTCGCGACGACGGGAAGCCCGACCGCCGCCACGTCGAACGCAAGACCCGGGCCGAGGTCACCCGTGCCGTCCGCGAGTTGGAGAAGCAGCGCGACAGCGGTCGGGTACGCAAGGCCGGACGAGCCTGGACCGTCGAGCAGTGGCTTACACATTGGCTGGACAACATCGCCGCGCACTCCGTGCGGTACAAGACACTGGTCGGGTACCGGACCGATGTGGCCCGCCACCTCGTGCCCGGACTCGGCGTACACCGGATCGACAAACTCGAACCCGAGCACGTCGAGAAGCTTTACGGGCGGATGATCCGATCGGGCCTCGCGGCTGGCACGGTGCACCACGCGCACCGGACCTTGCGCGCTTCGCTGAGCGAGGCCGTCAAACGGAAACACGTCGCCCTGAACGTCGCGATGGTCGCCAAACCGCCCCGACTCGATGACGAGGAGATCGAGCCGCTCACCATCGAGGAGGCTCGGCGGCTACTCGCAGTCGCTAGCAAGCAACGCAACGCCGCCCGCTGGGCGGTCGCGCTCACGCTCGGGTTGCGCCAGGGCGAGGCACTCGGGCTACGGTGGCCGCTGGTCGACCTCACCGCCCGCAAGCTCCGCGTTCGCCATGGCCTACAGCGTCGGACCTGGCAGCACGGCTGCGGCGACCCCCACCAGTGCGGCACTCGCTACCACAAGACAACGCCCTGCAAGACCAACTGCCGACGGCACAAACTCGCCTGTCCAACACCCTGTCCAAATGACTGCACCGGACACGCCCGCTGGTGTCCACAACGTCAGGGTGGCGGCCTGGTCCTCGACGACGTGAAATCGAAAGCAGGCCGCCGCACGATCGCCCTCCCCGCACCGTTGCTCGACCTGCTCTGCGCCCACCATGAGATACAGGCACAGGAGCGAATCACCGCAGGCTCCCTGTGGGAAGACCACGAGTTCGTGTTCACCCAGCCCAACGGGCGCCCGATCGACCCGAAGGCCGACCAACAGGCATGGAAAGACCTGCTCGAAGAAGCAGGCGTCAGAGAAGCCCGTTTACACGATGCCAGGCACACCGCAGCGACGATGCTGCTCGTACTCAACGTCGGGACTCGCGCGGTGATGGACATGATGGGCTGGTCGAGTTCCTCAATGGCCGCTCGCTATCAGCACGTCACCAACGACCTGCGGCACGACATCGCCAACAGTCTTGGAGGGCTCTACTGGGGCACAACTGAGACGACAACTGAGACGAACGGAGTTGGACAAGATGTTGGACACGAGCGTTTGGGCTGATCAGAGGTGGTGGCCAGGGGCGGGGTCGAACCGCCGACCTTCCGATTTTCAGTCGGACGCTCGTACCAACTGAGCTACCTGGCCGTGCAGGCCGGACACGGCCCACAGTGTAGCGCGGCGACCCAGACGGGACTTGAACCCGC
>JAICSB010000551.1 GCA_025937115.1 Pseudonocardiaceae bacterium
CTGGTAGCGATCTCTCTGCGGCCGAACAGGTTGAGCTGGGCATCGGCGAGAAAGGCCCCGCCGACTCGTTGGCGCTCGCCGAAGTAGGTGGTCAGCTTCAGGCAGTCGTCGTTCACAGGTGGCTCCCGAGCAGCCGACCCAACGCGGCAGCGGCGATGCCGGCGGCCAGACTCACCACGATGTTCGCCGCCAGGTTCGGAACCTGGCGGTCCTCGCCAAGGCGTTGGGTCTCGAACATCCACGTCGAGAAGGTCGTGTATGAACCCACCGCTGCGGTGCCGGCCAACAGCGCCCGGTCATGGCTCAACGCTAGACCGGCGACCAGGCCGAGCAGGAGCGCGCCGGAAATGTTGACCGCCAATGTGCCGTACGGGAACGCCCGACCCGTTCGGGAGGCGATCGCACCATCGACGACGAAACGCAACACCGAACCCGCGCCGCCGATCAACGCCATCCCGACCCACAATGCGACGATCATGTCCGGACCCGCACCCGGCGCACCATGGCGGTGGCAAGGTGGATCGCGGCGTAGCCACCGACGATGCTGGCGGACGCGTAACCGACGGCGAGCCCGAAATGGCGAGCGTCGATCATCCTGAGCAACTCCACCTGCATCGTAGAAAACGTGGTGAGCCCGCCGCACAGACCGGTACCCAGCAGCGGCCGCCGGTAGCTGGACAGCGGCAACCGCTCCTGCAGGCGGGTGGCGAAGTAGCCCAGCAAGAAAGCGCCGATGAGGTTCACCGCGAAGGTGACCCACGGCCAACTCGATTCAACCTGAGGATATGCCTCGCTCAACAGTCCGCGACACAGCGCACCGACGCCTCCGCCAGCGAAGACCGCGGCCAGTTCCCGACGGTCCGGGGTAGGCATCACGGTCGCTGATTCAAACACGGTGACCCGCCGCGGCTGGCGCCGACACAGGCCGTTCGCTGGCACTGAGCTGTTGATGGTCGCCCGGGGCAATCGTCCCTACCGCCCCGGGCGACCACACCCCCCGCGGGACCCCCACACGAGCTGATCCCTACGGTGTGTCGCTCACTACGGACGCAGCATCACCCAATGAAACATACCAGTGGGTGTGTTTGCGCCGCCACCTGAAAACTAAATGCAGCCTAGAGCGCGTGAGGCGGGTAGCTTTCACAGCGTCATGTCCAGCACCGGTCCGCAACGACCCGGAGCCGGCGACAGGGATGCCAACGACAGTGATGCTGGCGCCGGCCGGGCCGCGCTGCAGCCGCGGGCCCGGGCGACTCGGCTGGCGATCCTGACCGCTGCCGCCGAGCATTTCGGTCGCAACGGGTACCACGCAACCTCTTTGGACAGCGTGCTGGCCGACAGCGGCGGAACCAAGGGCGCGCTGTACTTCCACTTCGCCTCTAAGGAGGCGCTTGCGCGGGCGGTTATCGCTGAGATGGTGCAGCGATGGGCTGACCTTCGCGGGCAGGTCAGCCACCCCGGGCTGGACCCGCTTGAGGCGCTGTTGGCGCTGGTCGACGAGGTGATCAGGCGACTGATCGAAGATCCGATCGCTCGTGGTGGTACGCGGTTGCTCAATGATCTGCCGAGGAGCGCTCAAGACGCCGGCGGGCACTACGGCTGCGGCGAACGCGACGCTGCGGCTTTGTTGGCCGAGGCCGCACAAGCCGGTCTGCTCCGGGAAGGGATCGACCCCGCACTGGTCGCCCGGCAGATCGTCGCCCTGGTTACCGGCCACCGGCAGATCTGCGATGCCGTGGAGGACCGCCTCAGCCTGCGGCAGCGGATTGATGAGGCTTGGACGTTCCTGCTCCCGTCGATCGCCACCGACGTATGGTTGGCGTCTTGGCGTGCCGCACGCCCTTAAGATTGGCCCGGCGTGGCATTTCCGGTGTGTCGCGGCGTGTTGTGGAACATTTTGCGGTAAGAATTGCCCGGAATTACCTACGCTGATTAATGAGGGCCCCGGCGTCACGGGGGCAACGCGACGCCGGGGCCGTAAACCCGATCCGCCCGGGCGCGGTCGGACAGATCGGGGGTTCATTGCGGCAGGGTTGGTCGACCTGGGATCGGCGAAGCCGACCCGTGGGACCATCGCCGGAAACGGCGATCACCCGGGTGTCGCGAGATCAGTCTGGTGATGTGGAGGGCTGCTCAGCGGCTGACCGTGGAAGGTCGCTACCGCTGGCATACCCCAGGCGATGCGTCGAGGCCATCCCTGCGTTCGTCCCGCTTTCGGTCACCGCAAGGTCGGGCGAACCCTTGGCGCCGCCACCGCCTGAAGCGCTGCCGATCATGCATGCCGCGGTGGAGCTGTCCGGTGGACTGGTGGGAATCGGCGATGCCGGGTCCCCGTCGAGGGCTAGCACGTCTGAGGCTAACGCTGTAGCAAGCGGATTCGCAGCGGGTGCAGCGGGGGTGCAGGCTGGAGCATGAGGCTGGGCGTGGGCCGCCACAGCGGGCGCGGAGGTGGCCGCTGTGGCGGCCGCGCCCGCTGGCCGGACGACGGGCACAGTTCGCGGGACCGCCGCGAGTTCGTGGGCCGGCTGCTGCGACCGGATACCGGCGCTGTGCTGGGTGGGCGCGGACATCGGCCGGGATACCGTGGTGAGGACCTGAGTCAGGGGTCGGGGCACAGTGACAGCGCGCACGACCGGTTTGAGAACATCGACCGGCTGGACGGACAGCCGTGGTACTGAGGCGTGGGACAGCACGCTGTGCATAGCGGACGCGACCATGGGCGGCAGGCCGGCCTGAGTGCCGGACCCACCATCAGATGATGCGCCAATGTCAACCGGATC
>JAICSB010000340.1 GCA_025937115.1 Pseudonocardiaceae bacterium
GCCTGGCGTGGTATACCACTTCTTCCCTGCGGTAAGATCCCGGTCACCGGCTACCAGACCAGCTCCATTTTGCTGATGCGGACCGGTTTGGAAAAGCAGGGTGTGGTCGGTCTGCACCAGACTGGCCTTCCCGACGAGGTCCAGCCTGGGCTGAACGTCCGCTTCATGGGCATCGACGACAAGGCCATCATATCCTACCTGGTCAGCGCCTACTATTCGGCGGCCATCATGGTTCCCGATGCGATCGGCATCCTGGAAAACGTCGAGATATCACGTTTCGACGACGTGTCGGCACCTCCGCAGCCGGCTGAGTCCACGGCGGAACCTGTTACTGAACCGTCGCCGCCGTCGGGATCGGCGAAAAAGTCCAAATAGTGCACTCATTTCGTACATCAACTGAGGGCTAGCCATGCAACCCTATGAGCTGCCGGACTTCTACCTGCCGTACCCGGCGCGGTTGAACCCTCACCTGGACATGGCCCGCGTGCACACCAAGGCGTGGGCGCGGGAGATGGGAATATTGGACGCGCCACCAGGGGAGCCAGGAGCAGATATCTGGGACGAGGCCAAGTTCGACTCCATGGATTTCGCCTTACTCTGCGCGTATACCCATCCCGACGCGCCGAGCGACGAGCTCGACCTAGTGACCGACTGGTACGTGTGGGTATTTTACTTCGACGATCATTTCCTGGAAGTCTATAAACGCAGTCATGATCAGACCGGCGCGAAGGAATACCTCGACGGGCTGCCCGCGTTCATGCCGATCGATCTCACCGACTGCCCACCGGAGCCGACCAACCCGGTTGAGCGTGGACTGATCGATCTGTGGGCGCGTACCGTCCCGATGAGGTCGATGGAATGGCGACGGAGGTTCTTCACGAGTACGAAGAACCTCCTGTACGAGTCGACGTGGGAGCTCTCCAATATCAGCGGGAGCCGCCTCCCGAACCCGATTGAATACATCGAGATGCGCCGCAAGGTCGGTGGCGCTCCATGGTCTGCCGACCTCGTGGAGCACGCTGCGTTTGTCGAGGTCCCGGTCCGGATCGCGGACAGCCGGCCGATGCGTGTCCTGAAGGACAGCTTCGCCGACGGCGTGCACCTGCGCAACGACCTCTTCTCCTACCAGCGGGAAACCCAGCAAGAAGGTGAGATCAACAACTGCGTCCTGGTACTGGAACGGTTTTTCGACGTCAGCCCGCAGCGCGCTGCTGACCTGACCAACGATATCCTGACCTCCCGCTTGCAACAGTTCGAGAACACGGCACTGACCGAGTTACCCGCTCTGTTCGAGGAGTTCGGCCTGAGCCTGCCGGAACGGGAAAGTGCCCTGTTGTACGTGAAGGGCCTGCAGGATTGGCAATCGGGTGGCCATGAGTGGCATATGTGCTCGAGCCGCTATATGAACGAAACCGCGAATCGTGAGCCATCAGTGTTGGAGCGGCTGCTCGGCGGGCCCACCGGCTTGGGCACCTCGGCGGCACAGATCAAGCTGTCACCTGGCGCCTTGGGCTTGCAGCGACTCAAAAGCTACGCACATGTGCCGTATGAGACAGTGGGACCCACTACCCTGCCTGAATTCTACATGCCGTATAACGCCCGGGTTAACCCCCATCTCGAGCGATCGCGCCGGCATTGCATTGATTGGGCGCGGCAGATGGGGATGCTCCAGATGGGGATGATAGAGTCTCTCCCCGGCGGTATCGGAATCTGGGATGAAGAAAACCTCGCGTCGTTCGATTTCGCTGTCTGCGCGGCGAGGATTCATCCGGACGCATCTGGTCCTGAACTCGATCTGTCCTCGGTATGGCTGACCTGGGGGACCTACGGCGACGACTACTTCCCGGCGGTCTTCGGAACGACCCGGGACATGGCCGGTGCGAAGGTGTTCAACGCGAGGCTGCCGATGTTCATGCCGCTGGACTGCGCCGCGACGCCACCGCCGGCCAACCCGTTTGAAGCAGGCTTGGCAGACCTGTGGGTCCGCACGGCGGCGCCGATGACCATCGGTCAGCGGCGTCAGTTCCGGCAAGGCGTCGAGAACATGACCACAAGCTGGCTGTGGGAGCTCGCAAACCACATCCAGCATCGGATTCCCGATCCGGTCGACTACGTCGAGATGCGGCGCCAGACGTTCGGGTCCGATATGACGATGAGCCTGGCACGTATCACCCGGGCCGGGGAGATTCCGCCTGAGATATTCCACACCCGGCCGATGCGTGGGCTGGAAAACTCGGCCATGGACTACGCGTGCTTTACCAACGATATCTTCTCCTACCAGAAGGAAATCGAGTTCGAAGGTGAGGTTCACAACTGTGTACTGGTCGTGCAGAAGTTTCTCGAGATAGATCGTGAGCAAGCGGTGTCGGTCGTCAACGACCTGATGACTTCGCGTATGTTGCAGTTCGAGCGCATCATCGCCACCGAATTGCCCGTCCTGGTCGACGAGTTAAACCTGGCTGCGGATGCCCGCGAGGCGCTGGACGGCTACGTCGTGGGACTGCAGGGCTGGATGGCCGGAATTCTCGACTGGCACATGTTGACCGGCCGGTATGGCGAATCAGCATTGAGGCGCCGCTATCAGATGCCACCACAGCGGCTCGGTGGACCGAGCGGACTGGGCACGTCCGCGACCTTCATCGGCGAGTTACTGCGCGCGTGAATGAGCCCAGCTCAGGCGGACCACTAACGAAGGAGGACCGGTGTCTGTGCTGTCTCGTGTGTCCGCGCCCGCGGCCGCCCATGACCTGGCGAGCGTGGTGGCCGCCCTGTTCGCCAACCCGGAACGCACTGCCCCGAGGGACCTTCCCGAATCTACCGGGGATCAACTGCCTACCGCGGATCACCTGCCCGGGGATGACAACCAGCCCTCCGTGCCGGTGGCGGGCCGACTCCTCGCCGGCCCCACGGGGCTGGGTACGTCGGCGGCCCGCATCCCTTGGCAAGGCAGCACCCCCGGCGAGCCAATCGCGGCCACTGGTCAGGTCTCGGGCGGGGCGTCCGCTGAGGCTGAGTCAGGGACAGAGCTGTACTGCCCGCCGGCGGTTCGTGACGACGTAGCCCTCGGCGAGGAGGTCAACGACCGCCTGGTCGACTGGGCCGAGCAGGTCGGGATCTACCCCGGACGGCTCGACCGCGTGCGGACGGCCAATTTCGGACGTCTGATGATGCTCACCCATCCGGCTACGGATGACCCGGACCGGCTGCTGGCGGCATCGAAGTGCGTACTCGCGGAATGGGCCACCGACGACCACTTCCTCGACGAGGAGTCCATGGGTGCCGACGCGAAGGTGATCGCCTCGCGGCTCGGGATCACCTTTGCCGCGGTGGACCCGGTTGATCTCACAGTCAGGTACGCGCCCCAACTCGACCAGGCTTTATCGGAGGAGCCTGTCGCGGTCGCGTACCGCTCGGCATTCGCACACCTTGCCCGGTACGCCACCGCGACCCAGGTCGCCCGGCTCCGCCACGAGCTGGCGGTCATGTTCATGGCCTACAACCATGAGGCGAACTGGCGCGCCACCGGGCGAATCCCGCCGGTCTGGGAGTACCTGACGCACCGGCATGAAAACAGCTTCTTGCCGCCGATGGTGTTGGTCGATCCGATTGCCGGATACGAGCTTCCCGCCTTCGAGTTCGCCGATCGCCGGGTACGCCGGGTGTTTTGCTTGGCGGGCAGCGCGAGCGTGATTCTGAACGATCTGTACTCAATGGGCAAAGAATCCGACGAGGACTTCGACCTGCCCAAGCTCATCGCCAACGAGGAGAAGTGCTCTCGGCAGGAAGCGATCGAGCGCACGGTACAGATCCATAACGAGCTGATGCACACCTTCGTCAAGGAAGCGGCCGTCCTCAGCCAGGTGGGCTCGCTTGCGCTGCGGCGTTTCCTGGCCGACATCTGGGCCTGGCTCGGCGGTAACCGCGAATGGCACAGCACCACCGGGCGATACCACAGCGCGAGCAGCGCGTGAGCGCCCCCGGAAACCGGCCTCGGCACCAGCCCGGCTGATCAACCCGACAAGCAGAGGAGGTCCACCATGACCACGACTACCGTCGCCAACGTCCTGCGCAGCGACTACCAGAAGTCTGTTGCGTCGTACTGGAACAACGAGAAGGACCCGGTCAACCTGCTGCTCGGTGATGTCGACGGCCTGTACCACCATCACTACGGGATCGGCGACTATGACCAGTCGGTGTTGGAAGGTCCCGCGGACACCCGCGACGATCGAATCATCACCGAGATGCACCGGTTGGAGACCGCGCAGGCCAAGATCCTACTCGATCATTTCGGCGACATATCGCCGGCAGACCGCCTGCTGGATGCCGGGTGCGGACGCGGCGGCACCAGCTTCATGGCCCACCAACGCTTCGGCTGTCAGACCGACGGTGTGTCAATCTCGGAGCAACAGGTCGAGTTCGCCAA
>JAICSB010000584.1 GCA_025937115.1 Pseudonocardiaceae bacterium
GAGAATGGTTTCGTCACCTCCTTTCTATCGACTAGAGAAGCCGTTGCCTGTTATTTCATGCGGCGTGTCGCCAGCTTTCGGGACAATCATCCCCGACTAACGCCCGACTGGGAACAATCGGGGTTTTGCATAAACCTCCTAGTGTCTCGCGATCTCGCCTTGCTTACTCAGCGTTGTCGTCAAGGAGCTTCTTGATATTGGCCTCGATGAGGCGCACCTTGGCTAGGATCTCGTCGGTGGTGGCCGTCCCTACGAACGGTTGCCGTGGTAACCCAGTTCGCGATGTAGTCGCGTACCTGCTTGATCAGGACTTCGACACCGCTGAAGGTGCCACGAAACTCCCGCCGAGGAAGTCGCGGTTGGACTCGTTCCAGGACGCGATTGATCGGATGTCGGTGGGGGATCTGCATGCTCCTCCACGCCCGACAATCTCGCGGACTCACAAGAGCCGCTGACGAAAGGAATTGCGGTGATGCGACGAACGGTCGGAGGGGGACGAACGGTGTGAGGAGATCTGTGGACCGAGAGATGTCTCACCGGGAACCATCACGGATGCATCTGCACGTTCGGCGCCAACGGCCGTACGCTTCGGTAACAGGCCGAGGCGGGGAGACGACGGCGATGGCTCAGACTGCGGACGGCGGCCAGCTGCAGACCCGCGACGGGGTGAACCGCTTCGCGTCAACGGACCCGCGAACCGGCGAGGTCGTCGGCTATCACCAGGTGGATGACGAGGCGGCGGTGCGGGCGGCCGTCGTCCGCGCCCGTGAGGCGGCTGCCTGGTGGGGCGGCCTCGGGTTCGCCGAACGCCGCCGCCGGCTGCTGTCCTGGCGCTCGGCGCTGACCCGGCGGATCGACGAGTTGGCCGGGCTGATCACTGCAGAGACCGGCAAGCCGCGCGACGATGCCCGGCTGGAATGCGTGCTCGTGGTCGCCCACCTGAATTGGGCCGCGCGCCACGCCGAGAAGGTGCTGCGCCGCACGAAAGTGGCGTCGGGTCTGTTGATGCTCCACGAAGCATCGACGGTGGAGTACCAACCCTACGGCGTGATCGGCGTGATAGGACCGTGGAACTATCCCGCCCACACCCCGATGGGATCGGTCAGCTACGCGCTGGCCGCCGGCAACGCCGTGGTGTTCAAGCCCAGCGAGCTGACCCCCGGAGTGGGCCGCGCGCTGGCCGACAGCCTCGCTCGGGTGGTGCCCGAGCATCCGGTGCTGCAGGTAGTCACGGGTTTCGGCGAGACCGGTATGGCGTTGTGCCGGTCCGGAGTGGACAAGCTGGCGTTCACCGGATCCGCGGCCACCGCGAAGAAGGTGATGGCGACCTGCGCCGAAACGCTCACCCCGGTCGTACTGGAATGCGGCGGTAAGGACGCGCTGCTGGTCGACTCCGACGCCGACCTCGCCGCGGCCGCCGACGCCGCGGTCTGGGGTGCGATGGCCAATGCCGGGCAGACCTGCGTCGGGGTGGAGCGGGTGTACGTCGTCGACGACGTCGCCCAGGAGCTCACCGATCGGATCGTTGCCCAGACGCGGCGGCTGCGGACCGGTGGCGAGCCGAGTGCTGATCTCGGTCCGATCACCAGGCCGGACCAGGTCGAGGTGATTCGTGGTCACCTCGCCGACGCGCTGGCTCGTGGTGGCACGGCACTGGTCGGCGGTGCCGAATCGGTTCGCGCGCCCTATGTGGAGCCGGTCGTGCTGGCTGACGTACCGGATACCTCCACCGCCGTGACCGACGAGACCTTCGGCCCGACTGTCACCCTGCATCGGGTCGTGAATCTCGACGACGCGGTCGGGCTGGTCAACGCCGGACGCTACGGGCTGGGCGCCGCGGTCTTCTCCAGTCGCCGCGGTACGGAGATCGCCGGCCGGTTGCGGTGCGGAATGGTCGCGGTCAACAGCGTCATCTCCTATGCCGCAGTACCGGCGTTGCCCTTCGGTGGGGTCGGCGATTCGGGATTCGGACGGGTCCACGGTGCCGACGGTCTGCGCGAGTTCACCCGGGTCCAAGCGGTCACCCGGCGCCGATTCCGTCCTCCGGTGCAGGTGCTCACCTTCGCGCGGCCAGCTTGGGCGATCCGGTTCTTACTGCGGATCGTCCGGGTGCTCTACGGTCGTTGAGTACGGCGCCCTGGGCAACGTCGCGGGAGGCAAAAGATGGCAGGACAGGTCAAGACGGTCGGCGTAGTGGGCATGGGCACGATGGGTGCCGGAATCGCCGAGGTACTCTCCCGCACCGGGCTT
The DNA here is from genome assembly GCA_025937115.1 of Pseudonocardiaceae bacterium. Next base: position 2,251 of record JAICSB010000584.1, read on the forward strand.
GAGGTGGTGGCGGTCGAAGTCGACGCCGATGGCGTGACTCGGGGTCGTGGCCATCTCGAACACTCCACCGGACGAGCCCTGGAGCGCGGCAAGCTCGACGCGTCGAGCCGCCGCGAACTGCTGGACCGGATCCGCTTCACCACGAAGTTGGCGGATCTGGCCGAGGTAGACCTTGTCGTGGAGGCCGTACCCGAGCGCCTGGACCTCAAGAGCCAGATCTTCACCGAGTTGGACGGGATCGTGCGCAGCGATGTCGTGCTGGCCTCCAACACATCCAGCCTGTCGATCACCCAGCTCGCGGTGCAGACCAAGCGGCCGGACAGGGTGATCGGGTTGCATTTCTTCAACCCGGCACCGGTATTGAAGCTGGTCGAGGTGGTGCGCACGGTGGTCACCGATCC
>JAICSB010000542.1 GCA_025937115.1 Pseudonocardiaceae bacterium
CGCGCCCGGGGCTACCGCAACAAAACCAAGATGATCACCATCGTCTACCTCACCGCAGCCAAGCTCCGGCTCCCCACCATCACCCATCCGACACCCACCAACATGACCTCACACTGAGTAACCCACTGAAAACAGCGAAGAGCCCTGCCAGGTCGCCCTGCTCGCGGGCATGGCGGCGTTGGCGTGGTTTTTGTGGCAGTGGAACTTGATCGGGCTGGCAGTGGCTGAGCCGTACCCGCATTCGCCATCGAAGAAAGTCAGTGGCCCGGACGCAAGAGACCGCACGCTCATGCATGGGATCGAAGGCGCGCTCATCGGCAGAAGAGTGCATTACCTTGATCACGAGCCCGGTCTACGACCTCGCCGCAGGCTCAGTCCGCATGGACGGGTTCACCGGTTAGGTGTGCCTTAAACGAAGGATTGTGTTATCCAGCCGGTGCCGCCGCTGCCAGCAGCACCGCACGAGCCGGAGGTTCATCCAGCGGGACGGCCGTGCAGTTCGATCCGGGCACTCGTCTGCCAGAGTGACAGGGTGATCAACCCACATCCCTCGGTCGAGTTGGTGCGCTCGCCGAGGCTGACCAGTCGCGCTTCCTACGCCTACGCCGCCGTGGCGCATGCCGCCTCACGGCTGATCTTCACAGCTGGAGCCTGTCCCCTCGATGAGAGCGGAACCATCGTCGATGTCGACGATGTGGCCGGGCAAGCCGAGCGGGCCATGACCAACCTGCGGATCGCCTTGCAGGCCGCACAAGCGGACTTGCCCGACGTGGTCAAGACGACGGTCTACGTCGCCAGTCAGCGCCGTGAGGACCTGCTCACCGCCTGGGAGGTGGTCAGGCGCCACTTCGGCGACCACGATGCGCCGAGCACGCTGCTCGGGGCCGCAGTCCTGGGCTATCCGGACCAGCTAGTCGAGGTCGAGGCAATCGCCGCCCTCCGCTGAGCACCGACCCTTCATCATGTCCGGGCCGATCCGCATACGAACTACCCAGCACAGCCCGTGTCAGCACCCAGACGGACAGCGGCATGAGCGGATGATTGTGCCGGACGATGCGGGCTATGGGTCTAGCCGGCGTCATACCGGTCTAGCCGCAGGACCGCTTCATCAGGGAAGCGGATGTGTTCAGCCGATTCGCGGTCACACCGCAGAGTAGCCACCCTGCCCGCGCCCGTTGCCCAGTCATATCACGCACCTAGGCACGTTAACCAGGCCGACGGGGAACGTGGTTGTGCGCCGATCATCGAGTGGGGTAGCCTCGGTTGCGTCTCCCTCTTGTGGATGCAGGCAGATGACGTGCCCCCACAAGATCTCTCAGATTCCCTTCCTCCCGCTGGGCGTGCTTCGTGGTGAAGCCGTTCCTGGCGCGAACGGGATCTCCTCTGCGGCGTGCGTCGGCGTGTCCTGGCCCAGTCACTGCACACCCCACTGATCAATGAGTCCAGGAAGAAATCCCTATGTATGACAACGATGTCCCCAGCCTGCCTGCCGCCAACGGCAGGGCCCATAAGTCGCATGAGGACGGTTCTCCACAGCCCGTCACCGGGATCCTCGACATCGTGGACAACCGCGCCTTCGTTCGCACCGACAGCTACCTGCCCGGACCCCGCGACGTCCCAGTCCCGCTGGGACTGGTCCGCGAACACAGGCTGCGCCGCGGCGACACGGTCACCGGCACAGCCCGCCCTGCCGGCAGGGACGAAAGACCCGAGCCCCTCGTCCAGGTCGACACCATCAACGAACAACACCCGCGTCACGCCATGTCCCGAGCTGTGTTCTCCGAGCTGGTCCCGCTCTACCCGAACGAGCGGATGCGACTGGAGACCGAACCCCACGCCCTGACCACGCGGGTGACCGACCTCCTCATGCCAGTCGGCAAGGGACAGCGGGCCTTGATCGTCGCACCACCGAAGACCGGCAAGACCTCCGTGCTGCAGGCAATCGCACACGGCATAGCCAAGAACCACCCGGAATGCCTCCTCATGCTCGTCCTGGTCGGCGAACGCCCGGAGGAAGTCACCGACCTGGCACGCGCCGTGCCCGGCGAAGTCATCGCCGCCACATTCGACCACCCACCCCACGAGCACACCGCACTCGCCGAGCTGTCCATCGAACGCGCCAAACGCCTGGTCGAGTTGGGCCGAGACGTGGTGGTGATGCTGGACTCGCTGACCCGGTTAGGCCGCGCCTACAACCTGGCCGCGCCAGCATCCGGACGGATCCTGTCCGGCGGCGTGGACTCCACCGCCCTCGTGCCGCCGAAACGGTTCCTCGGCGCGGCCCGCAATATCGAGAATGGCGGCTCACTGACCATATTCGCCACAGCACTAGTGGACACCGGCTCGGTCGGCGACACACTGATCTTCGAGGAATACAAAGGAACCAGCAACGCCGAACTAAGACTGGACCGCAAGATCGCAAGCAAACGCGTCTACCCCGCCATCGACATAGCCCAGTCCAGCACACGCAAGGAAGAGCTGCTGCTGACCACCAAGGAAATGGCAGCCACCCGCGCCCTGCGCCGGGCCCTCGACGGCCGGGACAGCCAACAGGCCATCGAGATGCTCCTCGACGGCCTCCGCAAGACCCACAACAACACCGAGTTCCTCACCCAGCTCACCAGGACTACCCCGCAAAACGGCAGCGGTTCGGGGACTGCCGGCCGGTAATCGCGCCGCAAAAGCCAGTCCAACCCAGCGCCCCTCGACGAGCCTTGCATCCGACACTCGGATGTTTCCACGGCCGCCGACAGCAACACTCGAGCAACACCCGCTATTCGGCATGACAGCGCGACTCGCGCAGATGAGCGCGTGGCTGTGTGCCGAATACTCCGGCC
>JAICSB010000173.1 GCA_025937115.1 Pseudonocardiaceae bacterium
CTACGTGACTACCAGCCCTGGTTCGACAACTCCCGACGCCTCCGCGCCCTGGTCACCGAACTCGAGGGTGTGTCCCTCCGCGCCCTCGACGACGACCCCAGGTGGGGGCACAAATGACCACTCAGATGTGCGGAAAGCGCGAACGAGACCGTCAAATACCCCGATATGTCTCCATATCGGGCCATGCAGCTGCAGCGCGGGTCGAGGTTTCCGCGACTACACGGCGGGTATGTCAGCCGCAGTGTTCCTCGCAGCAGCAGGAGGTAGCGCGTGCCCACGAGAGACCAGATTCGGAAGTTGTTGGAGCAGGGGCACGACTATCCGGCGATCGCGCGGCGGTTGGGGATGCCGAGCTGGATCGAGCGGTGGCCGGTCTACCGGCAGCTGACCGGTGAGGATCCGCTCGGGCGGGGCGCCGCAGCCAAGAGCAAACACAGCACCCAGCTCAAGGCCCGGACCGAGACCGCGGACAAGGTCGTCAAGTCGGTGTGTCCGTTCTGCGCGGTGGGCTGCGGTCAGAACATCTATGTGAAAGATGAAAAGGTCGTGCAGGTTGAAGGTGATCCGGACTCCCCGGTCAGCCGCGGCCGGCTGTGCCCGCGCGGCTCCTCGACGATGCAGCTCGTCACTGGCTCGGCCCGCGAGTATCAGGTGCTCTACCGGCGTCCGCACGGCACGGAATGGGAAAGACTGCCCCTGGACCAGGCTATGGACATGATCGCCGACCGGGTGATCAAGACCCGGCGGGAGGGCTGGCAGTGGGAGGCCGAGGGCAAGCGGACCCGGCGCACGCTCGGCTTCGCCAGTCTGGGCGGGGCAACCCTGGACAACGAGGAGAACTACCTGATCAAGAAACTGTTCACCGCGCTGGGCGCGATACAGATCGAGAATCAGGCCCGTATTTGACACTCCGCCACTGTCCCCAGTCTGGGGACCAGCTTCGGGCGCGGCGGCGCGACGACCTTCCAGCAGGATCTGCAGAACTCCGACTGCATCCTCATTGAGGGGTCGAACATGGCCGAGTGCCACCCGGTGGGATTCCAGTGGGTGATGGAGGCCAAGGCCCGCGGGGCGGAGGTCATTCACGTCGACCCGCGGTTCACCCGGACCAGTGCGCTCGCCGACATTCACGTTCCGCTGCGCGCCGGCACCGATATCGCCTTCCTCGGCGGGATCGTCAACTATGTCTTGGCCAACGATAAATATTTTCGCGATTATGTGGTGGCCTACACCAACGCCGGAACCATTCTTACCGAGGATTTTCAGGATACTGAGGACCTGGCGGGAGTGTTCTCCGGACTCGATCCTGATGAGCGCACTTATGACTTCCACACCTGGCAGTACGAAGGAATGGAGGTCCAGGCCGCGTCTGGGCACCGCGACCAGGAGTACCAGGATAAGGTCGGCGGCAAGAACGGGAAGGGCGTGCGACAGTCCGGGCGAGGCGAGTCGCACGGCTCAGGTGGCGTTGGGATCAGCGGAGTGCCGCAGGTTGACCCGACGCTGGAACATCCCCGGTGCATCTTCCAGGTGCTCAAGCGGCACTATGCCCGCTACACCCCCGAGATGGTCTCCGACATCACCGGGGTGCCGGTCGACACCTTCCTCCAGGTGTGCGAGCTGCTCAGCGAGAACTCCGGACGGGAGCGCACCAGCTCGTTCGTCTACTCGGTGGGCTGGACCCAGCACACCGTGGGCGTGCAGTACATCCGCACCGCGGCGATTCTCCAGCAGTTGCTGGGCAACATCGGCCGGCCCGGCGGCGGAATCATGGCTTTGCGCGGGCACGCGTCGATCCAGGGCAGCACGGACATCCCGACGCTGTTCAACCTGCTGCCGGGCTACATCCCGATGCCCCATGCGCACTCCCATGAGGACCTCGACTCGTTCATCCAGGGCGAGTCGCCGAAGAAGAGCTACTGGGCGGAGATGCGGGCCTACACCGTCAGCCTGCTCAAGGCGTGGTGGGGTCCGGCAGCTACCCCGGACAACGACTTCTGTTTCGACTACCTGCCCAGGCTCACCGGTAGCCACTCCACCTACGAGACCGTGATGGCCCAGCTCGCGGGGGACTGCAAAGGCTATTTCCTGATGGGCGAGAATCCCGCGATCGGTTCGGCCAACGCCAAGATGCAACGGCTGGGCATGGCCAACCTGGAATGGTTGGTGGTCCGTGACTTCTCGCTGATCGAAAGTGCCACCTGGTGGAAGGACAGCCCGGAGATCGAGTCCGGCGAACTGACGACGGAGGACATCGGCACCGAGGTCTTCTTCCTGCCCGCTGCGGCGCATACCGAGAAGGACGGCAGCTTCACCAACACCCAGCGGATGTTGCAGTGGCACCACCAGGCCGTCGAACCCGATGGTGACGCCCGCAGCGACCTATGGTTCACCTTCCACCTCGGCAGGATCATCCGGGAGAAGCTCGAATCCAGCACGGATGAGATGGACCGCCCGATCCTGGACCTCACGTGGGACTACCCCACGAAGAGTTCCCCCGCCCGTCCCGAGATCGCCGAACCCGAGGCGGAGGCAGTGCTCGCCGAGATCAACGGCTGGGACGCCGAGGGCGGACCGCTGTCGTCTTACGAGCAGCTCAACGAGGACGGTTCGACGGTCTGCGGCTGCTGGATCTACTGCGGGGTGTACAGCAACGGGATCAACCAGGCCGCCCGGCGCAAGCCCGGGATACAGCAGAACTGGGTCGCCAAGGAGTGGGGCTGGGCCTGGCCGGCCAACCGCCGGATCCTCTACAACCGGGCGTCGGCCGATCCCGACGGCAAGCCCTGGAGTGAGCGCAAGGCGCTGGTCTGGTGGGACGAGGACAAGGCACGGTGGACCGGTCACGATACCCCGGACTTCAGCGCCACGAAGTCCCCGCACTACGTGCCGCCGACCAATGCGACCGGCGCCGAGGCGCTGGCCGGCATCGACCCGTTCGTCATGCAGGCCGACGGCAAATCCTGGCTGTTCGTGCCGGCGGGATTGACCGACGGTCCGCTGCCGACGCACTACGAGCCGCAGGAGTCCCCGGTCCCCAACCTGCTGTACCGCCAGCAACGCAACCCGGTCCGGCAGATCACCACGATGGTGCACCGCAACGACCGGTTCCAGCCCAGCGGCGACGAGCCGGGCGCGGCGGTGTTCCCGTACGTGTGCAGCACCTACCGGATCGCTGAGCATCACACCGCGGGCGGGATGAGCCGGTTCCTGCCCTACCTCGCTGAGCTCGCGCCGGAGTTCTTCTGCGAGGTCTCCCCGGAGCTGGCAGCCGAGCGCGGCCTGGAGCACACCGGTTGGGCCACCGTGATCACCGCGCGGGGTGCGATCGAGGCGCGGGTGCTGGTCACCGAGCGGATGACGCCGATGACCGTGCACGGCCGGCGGCTGCACCATGTCGGGTTGCCCTACCACTGGGGCAACAACGGCCTGGCCACCGGCGACCCGGCCAATGAGCTGACTCACCTGTCACTCGATCCCAACGTCCACATCCAGGAGGTGAAGGCGCTGGCCTGCGACATCCAGCCGGGTCGGCGGCCGCGAGGCCGGGCCCGCGACGAGCTCGTCGAGCAGTACCAGCGACGAGCCGGGATCACCGAGCAGACCGGGACGGAGGTGTGAGATGGCCCCGGTAGATATCCAGATCGGACGTGGGCCGAACCTGGACGGCGCGCTGCTCGGCGACACCGATCCGGCCACCCAGGGCGGTTACCAGGACCACCCGCCACGGATGGGGTTTTTCACCGACACCAGCGTGTGCATCGGCTGCAAAGCCTGCGAAGTGGCCTGCAAGACGTGGAACGCCATCCCGGAAGATGGTCTCGTCTTCACCGGCATGTCGATGGACAACAGTCAAGGGCTCGGCGCGAGCACCTGGCGGCACGTGGCGTTCATCGAGCAGCGCAAACCAGTCGCCGCGCAGGATCCCGGCGTGGTCCACGACCAGAATGTCCTGGAGCTGGCCGGAAACCCCACCGCCCCTGGGGCGAATGGGGATTTCCGCTGGTTGATGGCCAGCGACGTGTGCAAGCACTGCACGCACGCGGCCTGCCTGGACGTCTGCCCCACCGGGTCGCTGTTCCGCACCGAGTTCGGCACGGTGGTGGTGCAGGAGGACATCTGCAACGGCTGCGGCTACTGCATCCCGGCGTGCCCCTACGGGGTCATCGACCAGCGCAAAGAGGACGGTCGGGCGTGGAAGTGCACGCTGTGCTACGACCGGCTCAGCGTCGGCCAGGAGCCGGCCTGCGCCAAGGCCTGCCCGACGGACTCCATCCAGTTCGGACCGCTGGACGAGCTGCGGGAACGGGCCGACGCCCGGCTGGCCCGGCTGCACGAAGCCGGAGTCGCCGACGCGCGGCTCTACGGCCGTGACCCGCAGGACGGCGTCGGCGGCGACGGCGCGTTCTTCCTGCTGCTCGACGAGCCGGAGGTCTACGGGTTGCCGCCGGACCCGGTGGTGACCACCCGAGATCTGCCCTCGATGTGGAAACACGTCACGGTTGCGGCGGCGACGCTGGTCGGTGGGGCGCTGGCGGCGTTCGTGGCGGGAAGGCGGCTGTAAATGAGCGAGCACCAGGTGGCCAGGAGCTCGTCGGACGTGACCGAAAACAGGTTGCGGGGCGTGCGACCGGACCGGGACGCCGTCACCGGCGTCGCTACCGGCAAGCCCGCCAAGCTAGGCAGGCGGCGGGGCGGCAAGGGACGCGGGGGGCGGCGCGACGGCGCCCCGACCGTCCCAGACGCGGAGTTCACCTCTTACTACAACCTGCCGGTGATCAACAAGCCAGTGTGGTCCTCGTTGGACATCGCGGGCTACCTATTCCTCGGTGGACTGGCCGGCGCGGCATCGCTTCTGGGCGCGGGCGCGCAAGCTACCGGGCGCCCGGCACTGAGCCAGGTGAGCAAGGCGGGCGCATTCGGCGCCGGGGTGCTCTCGCTGGCCGGCTTGGTGCACGATCTGGGTCGGCCGTCGCGGTTTCTGAACATGCTCCGAGTGTTCAAGGTGACCTCGCCGATGAGCGTCGGCTCCTGGCTCCTTGCCGGCTACGTGCCGCTAGCCGGCGTCGCCGCGGCCAGCTCGCTGTCCGGGAAAGCGCCGCGGATCGGGATGGCGGCGACGGCCGGCTCGGCGTTGCTAGGCCCGGCGGTGGCGTCCTACACCGCGGCGTTGATCAGCGATACCGCCGTGCCGGCCTGGCACGACGGCTACCCGGAGATGCCGTTCGTGTTCGTCGGCTCCGGTGCCACGGCCGCGGCCGGGCTCGGCCTGCTCGCCGCGCCGGTCACCCAGAACGGACCCTCCCGGGCGATGGCAGTGTTCGGCGTCGGAACCGAGCTGGCCGCCTTCGAACGGATGCAGCGCCGCATCGGGATGACCGCCGAGCCCTACTCGCAAGGTCGTGGTGGTGGCTACCTGTGGGCCGGCAAGATCCTTTCGGGGGTCGGTCTGGTCGGGGCACTGCTCGGCAGGCGCAACCGGGTGCTCAGCGCGCTGTCCGGTGCAGCCCTGATCGCCGCGTCGGCCGCAACCCGGTGGGGGATCTTCCACGCCGGCCTGCAGTCGGCGACCGACCCCCAGTACACCATCGTTCCGCAGCGCGAACGGCTGCGCGCAGCAGCTCCTCCGGTGGGGTTCGCCGAACCGTAGATCACTCCTCCGTCGCGTCTGCCCTGCCGGTACACCACTGCTCGGGCAACTCGCCGAAGCGGTCAGGTCCGGGTTTACTGCCCGGTTTGGGAGACCTCGGACGCGTGGATCGAGAACAACTCCTGGACGGGCGACGAACGCGGCAGTGCATCCCCGAGCGCAGTGCACCGGCGGAGACGGCCGCAGATACGCGGCCGCGGGCAACGAACGGCTCAACTGTGGAGGAATCATGGGAAAGCAAGCTCGAATTGGACTGTTGCTGGCAGCCACCTCCTGCCTACTGACTGTGATGGTGGATTGGATCGTCGAAGAGCTCTGACCGCAGCGCTCCCTGCTCTCGAAATCCAGAAGGTGATCCGAATCACGGCGTGTCGGATGTTTGACATTCTGCTGGATAGCCAACTCCAGGGTGCTGGTCGCGAACGGCTGCTGCCGGACGAGGCGCATCGATTCTGCCCCCACTCAGCGGAGGGATCGAGAACCATGAGCTGGACGCAGGGGCGGCTGTCCGCGACGGTCGGGCGCAGGCCAGACGGACTGCCGATGCTGGCTCGGGGCGGCCACCGCAGCCCCGATCAGGGTGCATGCCTGATGGAGTACGTCTCCGTACTCGCCGGAACCCGGTTCAGCGACCATCCCAGGTGCACCCATCCGGCCCTGGCGCAGCTGGCCCGCGTGGTCAACGACGAGGTCGTCGATCCCGCCGCCCGGTCCCGGCTGGCGGTGCTGGCTCCCGACCTGATCGGCACCCGGTGCCGGGATCCACGCATCACGCTGACCGTGATGGCGTGCTGCCTGCGCGCCGCTGTGGCCGCCCGCTCGCAGGGCCGTGACCTGCCGCTCGCCTTAGAGCGCATCGATGCTCAGCTCGACCGGCTGGCGGCTCAGCGAGGCCGCCGGTGGGCGCGCTTGCGCACCGTCGGATCCGAACCCGGAGTGCTTGCGGTCATCTCCACGCTGCGCGTGGTGTTGCGGCACACCCACCGGTTCCGCGGGCCGCGCCACGATGACCAGCTCTGCGAGCTGCTCGAGCAGGCGGTCGCGGATTGCCGCGAGCTGCTCGCCCAGCGTCCAGCCCGGCCCACCCGCCAGCAGCCTCAGCCCGCAGTACGTTGAGGTCGGGCGTTGCGCTCGTAGGGGGATCAACGGC
>JAICSB010000011.1 GCA_025937115.1 Pseudonocardiaceae bacterium
CCCGCTTCGCCGTCCACCGCACCGGCTAGTCGGGCGGTCAGCAGCCGCCACCACGGTTTGGTCGCTGTGCTGCGTTGGGTTGTCATCGGATCAGCTCCTCCTAGGTAGATATCTGTCGTTGTCACCACTGCCGCAGCAGGCCACCGGCTAGTCCGATCAGCACCGGAACGACGCCGATCACGAGGAAGGCGGGCAGGAAGCACAGCCCGAGTGGGGCCGCGATGAGCACCCCGGCGCGCTGCGCTCGGGCTTCGGATCGTTCCCGGGCGTCGGCTCGTACCTCTGTCGCCAGCCGGGTCAGCGACTCGGCGAGTGCGATGCCACTGCGCCCGCTGCGCCGGGCGGCCTTAGCCAGCCGTGCCGTCGCGGTGCATTCCAGCGCGGGCAACCAGGCCTGCATGGAGTCAGCGCCCAGGGCGAGCAGTTCAGCGGTCCGCAGCAGCGCCGGCCCCGCCGGTTCGCCGAGCCCGTCAGCGACCGCCCGCACCGCCACCGGTACCGGCATCCCGGCTCGCAGGCAGGCCGCCAGCAGCTCCCACGCTCCGGCTAACGCCAACGGCTCCACGTCGACGCCCGTCCTGCGTGGCGCCGACCGGGTAACACGTCCCGGCGTTGCGGCTCTGTTGATCGACTGCCGCAACCTCGACCGGGGACCGGCCGGACCGGGCGCCATCAGCAGTGCCATCGCGATCAGCAGCGTGGCCAGCGTCGGTGGCGTCATGCCGGTACCGCCCCGGACACCAGTCGCGCACTCCACAGGACGCCGATACAGGTTGCAGCTGTGCCGATCACCAGAAGTACCTGGCCCACCACGGTCTGGCACAGCACGCGCAACGGGGCGGCGCCCACCGCCTGCCCAAGCGCCAACCCGAGCAGCGGCAGCCCGGCCAGCACCGCTGCGGTCGCCCGGGGTCCAGCAAGCCGGGCCTGCACCTCGGCGGCGAATCGCACCCGGTGCTCGGTGTCCGAGCGCACCGCGTCGAGCAGGTCCGCGAGCGGGATCCCGTAGCGATCGGCCAGCGACCACGCATCGGCGAGCCGCCCTAGCCAGGCGCGCAGCGGCGCTGGACCCACGCTGCGCAACACCGCCGGGACGTCGCCGCCGAGCCTGGCCGCCGCGGCGACCGCCGACAGTGCCCGGACGACGTCGGTGCCCACGTTGGGCGACCCGTCGCCCTGGGTTTCAGCAGCCGCTGTGATCGCGTCGCCGGGATGAGCGCCGGCCCGCAGTTCCGCCACCAGAATCCCGAGCGCATCGGAGAGTCCGGTGGCCGCCGTTGCTGCCGTCCAGCAATCCCGACCGGCCCGGCGGCGCACGACGACGGTGCCGGTCACCATCGCCGCGGCCAGGCCGCCACCCGGGCCGGCCAGCAACGCACCGATTCCCGCCGCCAGGCCTACTAACAGCAGGCCGCAACGCCGGGCGGCCCAGCGACCGCAGGCCGCCGCGACTCGGGCTCGAGCCGCACTGCGGCGCAGCCCGGTGAGCCGACCGCGACATATCCCAGCGGGCCAGCACAGCACCCCGGCCGCCAGCGCGGCCACCGCCAAGCTCAGCACGCCGCACCTCGGGCCGCCAGCAGGTCGTGCAACTGTTGCTGGCCCGGCCCCCAGCGACCGTCCTGCCAGGCAGGGAGCACCCGGACCAGCTCGCTACCGCGCTCCAGCACTCCCACCGCGGCCAGCTCACGCGCCCCGTCGCGGCGCACCACATGCAGCACCACGTGCACGGCGGCGGAGAGTTGGCTGTGCAACGCGTTGCGCGCCATGCCACCCAACGCCGCCAGCGCCTCCAGCCGGGCGGGCACTTCGGCGGGTGAGTTTGCGTGCAGCGTGCCGGCGCCTCCCTGGTGTCCGGTGTTGAGTGCGCAGAGCAGCTCACACACCTCCGCCCCGCGCACTTCGCCGACCACCAGCCGGTCCGGGCGCATCCGCAGCGCCTGGCGCACCAGGTCGCGCAAGGTCACCTCACCGGCGCCTTCGACGTTGGGCGCCCGAGTGGTCAAGCGGACGACATGCGGGTGTTCCGGTGCCAGCTCGGGGGCTTCTTCGACGCACACGATCCGTTCGCCGGCGGCCACGCAGCCCAGCAACGCGGCGAGCAGGGTGGTCTTTCCACTACCCGTACCACCGACGACGAGGAAGGCCAGCCGGGCGGCGACGATGGCGCGCAGCAGCTTGCCGACCTCGGGCGACACGCTGCCCACCGCCTGTAGCGCGTCGAGGCCGTGGGTAGTGGGCCGCAGTATGCGCAGCGAGATGCAGGTGCAGCCGGTGGCGATCGGAGGTAGCACGGCGTGCAACCGCACGCCGCCGGGCAGCGCCGCATCGACGTACGGCGACGCATCGTCGAGGCGTCGTCCGGCGGCCAGCGCCAGCCGCTGAGCCAACCTGCGCACCGCATCGGCGTCGGCGAACCGCACCTCGGTGCGGCGCAACTCGCCGGCCTGCTCGACCCACACCTGATCAGGTCCGCTGACCAGCACATCTGTCGTCTCCGGGTCGACCAGCAGCGGTTCCAGTGGACCGGCCCCGATGAGTTCGCGCTGCAGCTCACGCAGCGCCGAGAGCACCTGCAGATCGGCCAGCACACCGTCGGAGTCGGCCCGCACCGCGGCAGCCACCGCGCCCGGAGAGACCGCCACGCCAGCGGCTGCCAACCGGTTGCGCACCCGGTCGACCAACTGTCCGGGCAGCGCCGGGGCAGCGGCTTGGCGCCCTGACGTGGTCACGCTGCCGCGCCCACGGACCGGTTGGAATCGTCAAGGATCGCCAGCACCTGACGGGCGGCGGCGGCCAGCGGCCCCCGGGTCCGGCCCGGCATCGCACCGCGGTCCAGTGCGCCGGCCAAGCCGGGTTGCGCGCGCATGGCTGCGAGCAGTGGAAGGCCCAGTGCCTGGCTGATGTCGCTGGGAGTGATCCCGCCCGGCGCCGGTCCTCGCACCACCAGCTGCAACGAAACTCCGTAGCGCCGCACGCGGGCCGCCACCGCCGCGGCGGCAGCACAGGCCCGCACCTCTGCCGGTACCACCAGCACCGCCAGATCCGCCGACTCCAGCGCTGCGGTACCCGGCTCGCACGGATACCTGGGCACATCGCAGACCACTGTCTCGCCGGCTCGTCGTCCGGCACCGCACACCGTGCGCACCGCGACACTGTCGGGTACTGCACCATCCCGATCGCAAGACAAAACCGTCAGCCCACCTCGACGACCCACCCGCGGCGTGGGCAAGGCAGCGTGCAGCGCCGCGGTCGGCACCCGGCCATCCCCCAGCGCGAGCCCGGACCACCGCAGCCCGTCCATCTTCTCGGCCCCCAGGGCGAGATCCAGGCCGCCGCCCAGGGCGTCGCAGTCGACCAGCATGGCGTGGCGTCCCGCTTCCGCGACCGCAACTGTGACGGCAAAGGTAAGCATGTGACACTAGAGGCATGACTCGATCGGCTGCGATCTACTGCCGCATCAGCAAGGACCGTATCGGCGCTGGTCTGGGCGTCGACCGGCAGCTCACCGACTGCCAGGAGCTGGCTGCGCGGCTGGGCTGGACGGTGGCCGCAGTGCACACCGACAACGACATCTCGGCGTACTCAGGCAAGCCACGGCCGGGTTACCGGGCGCTGCTGGACGACCTGAAGACCGGCCGAGCGGATGCCGTCATCGCCTGGCACACCGACCGATTGCACCGCTCACCCACCGAGCTGGAGACCTACATCGCGGCTTGCGAGGCCAGCGGGGCGCCCACTCACTGTGTCAAGGCTGGCGCACTGGACCTGACCACGCCTTCTGGCCGTCTGGTCGCTCGACAACTCGGCTCAGTCGCCCGGTACGAGGTAGAGCACATGCAAGAACGAATTGTGGCAGCGAAGACAGCGGCAGCGAAAGCCGGCAAATACCGAGGTGGCCGCCGCCCGTTCGGCTACGAGGCCGATGGGATCACCGTGCGACCCGTCGAAGCGGCAGCGGTGCTCGACGCGTCCCGGCGTGTGTTGCTGGGCGAGAGCCTGGCCAGCATTTCCCGGGAGTGGAACGCCCAGGGCATCGCCACCGCCATGGGAACGTCGTGGACGCCGACCGCTGTGCAACGGGTGCTCCGGCGAGCCCGCAACGCGGCCCTGATCGAGTGCGACGGCGCCATGCTGCCTGCGACGTGGCCAGCGATCGTTCCCGAAGGCATTTGGGCCGAGGTGGTGGCGCTGTGCGCGGACCCATCACGCCGCAAGGCGAAGTCGAGCGAGGCGCGCTGGCTCGGTTCTGGGCTGTTCCACTGCGGCGTGTGCGGTGACGGGACGACGGTGCGCTCTGCGGTTACCTCCAGCGGCAAGCCCGGCTACCGGTGCAAACGCGCAGCGCACCTCACGGTTCGGGCGCAGCCGATAGACGAGCTGGTCACCTCGCTGGTGTTGCAACGCCTGTCCCGGCCCGACGCGTGGCGGCTGCTGGCCGTAGAGCGCACCGCCGATACCCAGGCGCTGGCCGATGAGGCTGCCGCGCTGCGGGCGCGTAACGCCGGGTTGGCGGATCTGTACGGAGACGGGGTGATCACCGGCGGAGAGCTGCGGGCACAGCGCGGCCGGATCCAGTCCCGTCTCGCCGAGCTTGCCGCTGCGATAGGTAACGGAGCGGCAGGCTCGCCACTGGCTGGGTTCGCCGATGCGCCCGACGCCGCCGCAGCGTGGGGGGCGGCGAGCGTGAGCAGGCGCAAGGTCGTCGTGGCCGCTCTGATGACCGTGACGCTTCACTCGCCTGGCCAGGGCGCGAACACGTTTTATCCGACGTCGGTAAGGGCGGAATGGAAGCACGGCTGAATGTGCGTCTTGGCACACAAGAATGGTGGCTGAGGCGAGCGGAATGTGTGTAGGAACGCACACCGGCGCGTAGCCCATTCGAGTGAACTGTAGCTGTATCGTAAACTGAACAGGCTGCTAGAGTCTGTATCGAATACGATACGGCCGACAGTGAGCATGGCGCTGGTTTGCGCGCATTGCATAGGTTTCACGGCATGCCAACTAGCCGCCGTCGCACCCAGTGCGAACCCATCCCGACCCCCGACCGACTCTCTCCGCAACAAGCCGCCGACGCGCTCGGCATATCCAAGCAGACTGTCCTTAAATGGATCTGGTCCGGACAGATTCCAGCATGGCGAATCGGCAAGCTCTACAAAATAGACCGAGCCATAGTGGAGAATTGCGCCAAGCCCACCGCTGTGAGCGGAAAATGACCGCCGATGAATGGGTAGCGGAAATGATGGCGTGCGCCCCGGAATTGTCCGCCGCGCAAGCCGAAACGCTAACCGCCATGCTCACCCCGGCCCCTGACCTGCCACAACCCCGCACCGAGAGCACACCGGAACTGATTCGCTAATAGCGGCCCCGCACCGCGCGCCAACGCGAATGCGAGGCCTTGACCACATCCCCTGAATCACCCAGGAGAGCAGCCCAATGCGCAATTATACCGGCACCCGTCTTGCCGTCCCCCCGATGCACGACTCGATCGATCCAGCCATTCGCGCCAAGGTATTAGACTACGTCCGACGCCGCCTTATCGTTGAGGCTATTTCGCTGGCGGAAGAAGCCGAAGCCGACCGGCTAGCCGAGCTGTATCAGGACAGGCACATCGGCGCCGACCTCATGCGTCGAGCGCGGCGCCCCGTTCTCTGCACACACCCCCGCCGATGACCACCGACCTGTTGTCAGTAACGTTCACGCGTGCCCGTCAGGGCCACCGCTGGTGCCTTGGTCTCCGGGCGCAATGGGTCTCCCGCCAGGGGTCGCAATCCCCCGAAACACGGGAGTACACATGCGCACATTTTCAGCGTCCGCGCTCGCCGAGGCCCGCACCCGCGCTGGGATGTCACGGGACGACCTCGCCGCCGCGCTCGGCCTGTCCTGCCACGCGGTCAAGTCGTGGGAGTGGTCCCAGCGCTACCCGCGCGGTCAGCGGCTGGCGCAGCTCGCCGACGTTCTGGACTGCTCCATCGAGCGATTTTTCGTGCGGGAGGGCAGTCGTGATGCCTGAGCAGCAGCGCGGATCCCCGCCCACAAATGGAGAAGGCCTCCCGCCACAGGAGGCCAACTCACAAGGGGTTTCGACCAGGGGCCACCACGCCACAAGTCCTTCGCAGGGTACCCCAGGTCAGTCAAGGTGTACCGAACCGTACCGGCGGAGCGCAGCCGAGTTCTGGATGATCTATCACCGGCTCGTCGCGGGCGAGTTCGGCGGCGACCCGGCCGACCCCGGAAACGCTCACGAACGTGGCGCGCTGGTCCTGGATGGCCTCCTGCCGGGCGATCGGGTGCCCGACCGGTTCGACCTGCCTCCCGACGTCGCCGAAACCTTCCAACGGGCCGCCGATGCCTATGAGGCGTATGTCGACGCCGTCGAACTCTTCGACTCTCTAGATCCCCGCTGGCGGCGCTGGCATGCGCTGCGGTCGGCGCTGCCGGAGGTCCCGCACACGGTGATTCGGCGGCTCATGGGGCTGCTGGCCGACGTGCCCACCAACACCCTGGCCGCCGTCTGCGCGACCCAACCGAGCGGGGCCAACACATGACCACCAGCGTGAACCAAACCGAGAACTTCCTCCAAGAGACGTTCGGCGACCGGCCGGGATACGTGGCGCTGGCATTCGGGCTCGGCCAGTACCGCAACGCCGAGGGCAAGTACAAGTTCCGCGAATGGCGCGATGGCGCCGCGCAGCGGTTCGCCTGGCCCGCCGGGCGCGCGGCGCTGATTGCGGCCGTGATCGAGGTGACCGACCGGGCGGACGTCTTCGTGTGCCCGGCGCTGCGGGCCACACCCACCCGCAACAAAGGCGGCGCCGTGCCCCTGGCGCGGTTGTGGGCCGACCTGGACGCCGAACCGGCCGACGAGGCGCTGTGGCGCAAGCTGGAGGCGTGGGTGGTGGCTTCTGGGCAACCGGGGCACCGCCACGCCTACGTCGCGCTCAGCGAGCCCGTGGACCTCGCCACGCACGCGGTACTGAACAAGGCCCTAGCCGCGCGCCTGGGCGCCGATGCGAAGTGGTCCGACGAGTCGTTGCTACGGCTGCCCGGCACGCTGAACTTCAAGCCGACCGTGCCGGTAAACGGAGCCGCGCCGCAACTGCCCGCGCCGGTGACCATCGAGCCGGGCTGGAGCGGGAGGTTGTGGTCACCGGCCGAGATAGCCGACCTGCTCGGCGTGGACCTGTCGGCG
The DNA here is from genome assembly GCA_025937115.1 of Pseudonocardiaceae bacterium. The sequence goes on from JAICSB010000011.1 coordinate 7,193, forward strand.
CTACAGGACGAGGCCGTAGTGGTCGAAACGGTCGACGGCGAGGAGATCGATCTCGACTCGCTGCCTGCCGCTATCGCCGAGGCCTTGGCCGACATCGACTCCGCTGATCGCAGCACGCCGACTTTCACGCTGATCATGCGGTGCCGGGCACACGGGCTGACCCAAGCCCAAGCGGTGACCATCGCCGAGACCTACCCGCCTGCCGTCGAGAAGTACGGCCCGCGCTCCGGTGGTGTCGCCGGGGAGGTTGCCCGCTGCTGGGCCAAGCCGCTGAGCCAAGGCGAGACGGAGGCGCAGTGGGTCAGGTCGGTGGTCGGCGATGAGGAGTTCGAGCGCAAGCTGGCGGAGGCGCGGAACGCCGGGGGGACGAACGGGGTCACTGACCCACCGGCACCGGCGGGCGAGACGGCCCAGGGAGCGCAGAGCGCGGGTGCACCGGCGGCTCCGCCCACACAAACGCGCGCAGCGGGCGGGGTTCGGCGGATCACGATCGCGGCGGCGTCGTCCATCAAGCCGCAACGCGTGCGGTGGCTATGGGAAGACCGACTGCCGCTGCCGGGGCTGTCGCTGCTCGGCGGCCGGGAAGGCATCGGGAAGTCGACCTGCGCCTACCAGCTCGCCGCCGACATCACCCGCGGCACGCTGGCCGGGGAGTTCTACGGCACACCACGGGCGGTGGCGATCGCGGCTACCGAGGACTCCTGGCCACACACCGTGGTGCCCCGGCTCATGGCCGCCGGTGCCGACCTCGACAGGGTGTTCCGAGTCGACGCGATGACGCCCCAAGACGTCGAGACAGGGCTCGTGCTGCCGGAGGATCTGATCGGGCTGCGAGCAGCGCTTATCGGGCTGAACGCGGCGCTGCTGCTGCTGGACCCGCTGATGTCCCGGCTGGCGGCGAGCTTGGACACGCACAAAGACTCGGAGGTGCGCCAGGCGCTGGAGCCGCTGGTCAAGGTGGCGCAGGACTGCGATGTCGCCGTGTTGGGCATCATTCACGTCAATAAATCGAACTCAACCGACCCGCTCAATTCCCTGATGGGCTCTCGCGCGTTTGCCGCTGTCGCGCGGGCTGTGTTGTTCTGCATGGTCGATCCAGATGACGAAACCGAGGAGCGCCGGTTACTCGGGCTGCCGAAAAACAATCTCGGCCGAACCGATGTGCCTACACGGATCTTCCGGATCAAAAACAAGTTCGTGGCGCACACAGACGACGGGGACGTGTGGACAGGCGCGCTGGAGTGGCTCGGCGAGGTCCAGCAGAGTATGAGAAGCGTAATCGAGGCAAGCCAACTGAACTCGGAGGACCGAACCGCGAAATCGGAGGCGATGGTGTGGCTACACGCGTACCTCACTGGGATGGGCGGACGGGTGGACAGCGCAGTAGCCAGTGCAGAAGGCAAGAAAGCGGGGCACTCGTTGGCCGCAATCAAGCGGGCGCGCAGCACACTAAAGATCAGGCCGGTGAGACGGCTCGCCTTCCAGGCCGGGACGGACTGGGTACTGCCCGACGTCGCGGCGGCGGCATCTGTGGCAGGAACCAGCAGGAACCCGGCGGGAGGGGGGGAATCGCCCGATGTGGACAAATCCCAGTCAGCTCACGCGCGCGGGGGGAGACATATTAGTGAGCTAACTGAACTAACTGAGCCGACTAGTCACACAGAGCTACGTACCAGTGACTCCCCGCACACACTCAGCTCACTCAGCTCAGTTAGCGCAGTCAGCGCGAACCCCCCGCGAGGTGAGCCGACTGGAGCGCCCCCCGCGACGGGCTACGCGCCGGTTCAGGCCGTACGGCCAGCCCCGCCGCCCCGCCAGACGCCGTGCAAGCACGGGCAAACGGGCCTCTGCCTGCCGTGCTACGCAGACACCACAAGCCTCGCCCAGAAAACGCGAAAGGAAGCCAAATGACCACGACCACTCTCACTCGCGAGCAGGCCGTCACCCGTATCTCCGCCCCCATCGCGGATCGCTTCGCCTACGTCATTTTGACGACCCCCGACGCGCTGACTGCCGGGTTGCCTGAGCGTCTCACGCTGCTGCCCCCTGGGTGGCTCGCCTACCTCGATCGCGGCGACGATTGCGTATTGGAGACCGATAACGCGGGCGCAATCTCCTTAGCCGCCGCATTGTTCCCCGTGGCCGTTATCATCACGGTTCCCAAGACAATCCCGGCCAGCGTTCTGTCGGAGGCTCTCGGCCAGGAGGTCCCGCCGGACGGGTCACAGGACCTGATAATGCTGACCACTGATCTGGAGAAGGCTTGTGGGTGGCCTGGCCCGGAAAGGCAGGTCTGGCCGGAGATCTTTCTCGACGCGCTGGATCGTGTGGACCCTGACATGGTCTCGGCAATCCGCGCAGCCGCTATCTGACGAATCACCCGACGAAAGGGAATCATGACCCCCTGTCCGCGATGCGGCGCCGAGTCGGCCTATGAACTGTTGTGCGAGCCGTGCGAGTCGATCAGCCATGCCGAAGCCTTCCGGCCGCTCGCCGATTACGTCCGCGCCAGACCGTGTCCGGATTGCTCGGCACCACCTGGCACCGACTGCCAGCACCCCCGCCGTGCCGCCCTTGCGGTGAGCCACTTGCTGCGAGACGGGACTGACGCTCCCCCGCCGGAGCTGCGGGAACCGGGCCGCTGCTATTCGACGCTGCCGCCGGTCACCGAGCCCGCGCCAGACCCCCCGGCAGCGCAACGCTTGGCTCAGCTCATGGGCCCGTTGCCCCCGGCCGAGCCGTCCCCCATCGACCCCCCGTTCTGGGCGGAGCTGATTTGACTCAGTACGGACTGATATGAGCTATTCGATCTTCATTTCCCCTGGTCGGTGCGCCACAACTGTCCCAAACCGTCCCGGTACGCCCCCACTCGGTACAGGCCGACCCGTACCCGTTGATCTTCGTTTGCGCAGGTCAGTTACGCCGACACCGCAGATTGTTGACGCGTCAACCACCCCACCATGGCGCCGATACTTGGCTGAAATAGTCTGCGAGGAGCTGAAATTGACCACGACCGCCCGCCCCACGGCCGCCGACGCCTTGGCCACGCTGGCGTTGATTCATGCCGTGCGCCGGGGCGACGAGTCGGCCACAGCGCGAGTGTGGGATAGCTGCAACCGTGCCGCCGTGGTCCGCTGTTTGGTGACGCTGGTGACGCGCGCACTGGCGGCACAGCCTGAGCCGATCGAGGCGTTTCTTGACCGACTGGCCGATCCCGCCATCGCCCGCGTGTCGGATCCTGATCCTCGAGAAAGTGGATCATGAAAGATGCCCACGTGATGATCGTTTACGTTAATAATCCGTCCGGATTGTTTACACCGCAGGTCAGCGCGCTTAGGCTGACCACATGCGACTCGTGGCCTACCTCCGCGTCAGCTCCACCACCCAGCTCGACGGCTTCGGCCTCGACGTCCAGCGCAAGGCCGTCCGGGCGTGGGCCGCGGCCAACGGGCACCGGATCGTCGCCGAGCACGTCGACAAGGGCATATCCGGCGCGACTGACGCCGTGGACCGGCCGGGGCTGTCCGACGCACTGGAGCAGATCCGCCGCCCACCGCACGCGGACGGGATCATTGCAGCTCGGCTGGACCGGCTGGCCCGAGCGCTCACGGTGCAGGAGGCAATCCTCGCGCTGTGCTGGCGGGAAGGCGCGCGGGTGTTCACCGCTGACGCCGGTGAGGTGCAGCGTGATGACCCCGACGACCCTATGCGCGTCGCGATGCGCCAGATGGCCGGTGTGTTCGCCGAGCTGGACCGGCGGACCACGGTCAAGCGGTTGCGAGATGGGATCCGGGCCAAGGCTGAGACCGGCCGCAAGGCCACCGGCCGCTACGCCTTCGGCTATGAGGGCACCGGCAAGGGCCGCGAGCGCGATGCTGCCCCGCGGGCCGATGAGCAGCGAGCAGTACGCCGGATCGTTGAGCTGCGGGCCGCTGGTGCGCCCTATCGGACGATCGCGGCCACGCTGGACGCCGAAGGTCTACGCCCGAGAAAGGCCGCGTCCTGGTCGGCAGCGGCGGTGCGCAACGTGGCCATGCGGGAGTCGGCTGGCTGACCGGTGCGATGGTGGCCGCCATGGCTGACAACCGCGCCGCCGCCTTGTCGGCCGCCGTCGCCCTGACCACGGCGCACCTCGATGCCGTCGAGGTCGACCGCGCCGACCTGCTGGACGGGCTGACCGATCGCGAGGTCGCGGATGCCGCCGTTTGGTTGGCCCGTCTGCTGGCTGAGCACGCGGCGCACGACACCGGACCGGTGATGCTGCGAGTCGTGGGCCAGGTCGCCGCCTACGTGAGCGCGGGCGGACAGCTGTGATCGCCGCTGAGTCGCCCTGTACGGTCGCCCGCCGCTCCGGCCCGGCCAGACACCCTCGGCACCGGCAGATCGCCCCACAGCGTCGCGTCTGGCCGCCCGGATGACCACGGAGTGCGCGGTGCTGGTCGGGGGATGCGTAGTCGTGCCCGGTCCGCTGCTTGCCGCGCTACTCGCCGAGCTGCAGGCGCCGAGGCAGCGACCACCGATGGGCGTCGCCGTGCCGCGCCGGTCACCGGCCATCGCCGCCCTAGTCGACCTCGTGAGATCCGGCGCCATCGAACATCGGCAACGGCTACGCGCAACCGGCGAAAGTTTCGCATTGGCCACACAACCGCCATCCGCGACAGAATCGGCGGCGTCGGCGCGACCGGTCGGCGGCCTTTCGATGGGCGAGGTGGTAAGCGTGGCGGATGTTGCGGGAATGCTTGGGTGTAGCCCCCAGTACGTGAGAGTGCTCGCGAGGAGTGGCGCACTACCGGGTGCGCGTAAGGCTCGCGGTATCGGTAACGGGAGCGGTCCCGCTCGAACGTGTTGGCGCATCCCCGCAATGTCCGTTCACGCTTATCTCGCCGATCGTGCGGTGGCGTGATGACAATCTTTAGGCGTAATGGCCAGCCAGCCGCCGTGCCGGACGACGACGTGCATGGTCACGAGCGCGTGTTGAGCGACCGGCGCAATGAGACTATCGGCCTGATCAGCCAAGTGCGCACCCGTATCGCCACTCTGGAGGAGGAACACGGCGCCAGTCTCCTAGAGGGTCGATTCGAGGACCACGCCGCCGCCGCTGATTTGCTGGAATCGGCACGTACTGAGTGCCACCGTCTAGAGGCCGCCGCCGCCGCTCTGCACGAGGCGCAACAGGCGGTCAATCGCGAGCGTCAGCAGCGGGACATGCAAACCCGTATCGCGGAATGCGACCAGGCCCGCGAGGAGGCAATGGCGCGGTGTCAGCAACGTCTCGCGGATCTGCCGGTGATAATCGCCGAGGCCCAGCAAGTTGCCCGTGCCGCACTCGCCGACGAACAGGATCTCCAAGAGGCCGAGCGAGAGGCGAAACTCCTCCGGGCCCAGTTGGCGCATTTCGATGACCCACAGTTCAGCGTTCCGCGAATCGTTCTCTCGGCACCGGTCACGGCAGCATTCGAAAGAAATCCCGAATACCGGAGCCTGGCAAATGGCACGTGGTATACCGGACTTGCAGCTCCAGCAGCTCGGCAATAACTCAATACTTGCGCGGCGTCGTCAAACTCACCGGAGGCGAGCCCACAGTCCGCCATGTTATTCGGAATGCAAGGTGAGGTAGCGATTTTGCCTCTCCTTTCGGTCGCGCAGACCCCACCTGCGATTGCCCGCGCATTCATTCCCAGGACACAGAAAGGCCCGTCATGGCTAAGCACAAGCTCCCCCCGGCATCGGCGTATTCCGGTTCCACCGCTGAGGCCGATCGTTTCCAGGATTACCAGCGGATCAACGAAGGTTTGCCGCCATTGCTCGGCGCAGCGATCACCGAGGCACAGCCCGCGCCACCCGCTCCGGTTCCGGATCTCCCACCATTGCACGAGCTGAGAACTTCCGATCCGGACGCTTTCAACGAACTGCGCCGCGCCTACGCCAATTCAGTTTTCGCCGGTCACGATTCTCGGCGCGACGGCGGGCACAGCCCGTTCAATCGAGGTGTCGGGGACTGAGCGGTCGGCCGACGCCCTCCGAGAGGCCCTGAGAGCCCGTCTGCCGAGCCCGCCCTACGGATCACACCAGGCACCGGGAGATCGCCCGGCAGCGGCGAAACCAGCCCACCGCGCGCCACCAACACGAAAATGCGCTCCACGTCGCGCGCGCCCGCGAGAAGCCTCCGAAAACGCGCTGACCACGACAAACGCCCACTCGGCGCCCCGTACACGACCCCCGGCGTCCGGCGACGGTGTGTGCCGTCCAGCGGCGCGGATCCGCTCGGCGACCACCTGTACATCACCCGAACTGTCAGGGATCGCACAAGATCGCACAGATCCGCGACAAATCGGCGTAACCACAGGTCAGCGTGCTACGACCTTGTCTCGGATGTCCGTACCAAGATCAAACTAACCGCGTCAGTCCAAGATCATGATACGGCAGCCGCTACACGGCCGCTACGGCTCTGACCAGGCATGTAGGGGATGTGCAGGGGCAAACCAAGATTGTTTGCAGGAGACCGAAGCACGTCCCCAACAGCTATTGATCTCCCTCGGCCGGACACCCGCCGGAGCACCGGCACGACCCGCACCGCTCGCACGGACCGAGGCAGTGATCGGCGCATTTTCCACAATCGCCCTGGCATTCCGAAGGACGCCGATCCTCACATCGACCACATTTGTCAGGGCGTCGGCACGGACCCGGACAGCACGGATCCCCGCCCTGATGTGTGTGTGGCAGATCTGGGCCCCTATCGGGCTGGAATGCCCTTCGGCACACGCTATGAATGCATTCCGGGGGCACGCGGTGCCAACAGCCCTCCGGCGCGTGGCATTTCGGCCAGGGGTTCGGCACGAATCCGCGCGTTCGGTGTCCGCCACCCGGCCGACTCCGACGCCGAGGCTTGCGGACCGGAACGCTGGTAAGCCACCCAGCCGGGGCGGATCGCTTCGTGCCGGGGACGCTGGTCAGCCAGGTGGCCACACTATTGATCCTGCCCCGGCTCTGGGATTGTGCGCGGGAGTGCGTGATTCCCGAACGGGATCCTGTGCCGATGTCACGGGATTTAGCGGCATCCGGCGCAGTGCAGGCCGGGGCACCGTTTCCCGCCACCCAGTAGCGCGACAGCGGCCAGCAGACCGAGAATCGCGATACCGAGGTAGTACTCGGCGGTGACCGCGATTCCGGCAGCGTGGGTGGCGACCGCCCCGACTAGGTCCACGGCGCCCCACACAACGCACCCCGTGATGCCCGGCGGGATAAGGATCCGGGCGGCCATCAGGTAAGGCTCCGGGTTGTGCCAGGGATTGAGCCAATGCGGCTCACTGCGCTGCTCCAGTGGCATTACCGGAATGCCGTTGATTGCCACGACCTCGGCGTCGAGAATAGGCAGCAGCGCACCGCCCGATGGCGCTTGAAATGGCACGGTAACCCGCTCGGCGTAGGCCGCTGTCGTCATGATTACTCCTCGGTCAGCACTGATTGTCTGATGGCTGTGGCGGCCGACGTGACGTGCTTACCTATTCCCACGCTGCTGTGCGCACTGGGGACAAATCTGATCGCGATCCGGCGGACTCCCCACTAATGCGGGCCATGGGCTGACGAATTCTCGGCCGCAGACGGCGTGAATAGAGCGGGTCACCGGTGAGTACGTACCCAAATGAGTATCGTGGTCGGCCATGGAGGCTACCCACCACCGCCGGTCAGGCTCGCTCATTTCCCAATACCGCACCCGCAGCGGCCGTCTTTCGAGTTGTATTCGGCCAAAACGATCTCCATTTGCACGATCGCGGCGCGGGCGAGTGCCAGGTGTTGTGCGGCCTTCGCGACGGCTTGGGCGACGTCGAGGATTGCCTCATCGGCGGTGACCAATTCGCGGGCGGTCATGGTGTCAACGTGAGGGGTCATTTCGTGTCCTTTCGGGTTGTTGGTACGGACCGGTTAGCCCAGCCATTCGCCGAGCGCATCAAAGAGGGCTGTGGCGGCCGTTTCATCGAGCACGATCACGCACTGTCCCGTCACGTGAGGGTCGAACTCGATATCGCCGTCACGCTTGCTGACCGCCAGATTCGTGAAGCCGCTCGGCCCGCTGTGGGTGGTGCAGGTGACGTGCAGCACTCGGCGATTCACGCTCCGTGCTGGCTGTTGTCCCGGATCGTCGCGCATGTCTGGAGAGTAGCTCTGTAGAGATACATGCACTAGGCCCAGGTGGCTGCTTCCCATGGGGATCTACCGGTTAGGATGGCGCAATGGCCGGTCCAACGATCCGCAGGCGCCGACTCGGCATCGAGCTAGCGCGGCTGCGAGAGCAAGCGAAAGTCACCCGTCTCGACGCTGCAGCGGCTCTCGGCTGCTCACCGGCGCGGATCGGGCACATCGAGAGCGGGCGCAACGTGCTCGGAAAGGCCGAGCTGATCGTGCTGGTCCGGGACCACTACGGCGCAGCCGACACCCTGGCCGCCTTGGAGGAGCTGCGCCAGGAGGCCAGCCAGCGCGGGTGGTGGAGTATTTACGGGCTGCCCGAATGGTTGTCGAGCTACGTCGGGCTGGAAAGTGACGCCGACACGCTGCGCTGCTTCGAGGGCGAACTCGTGCCGGGATTGCTGCAGACCGAGGACTACGCGCGGACGCTCTACACACTGCGCGGGGCGCTGTCGGCTAAGGAGATCGAACGCCGGGTGGCCGCCCGGATGCAACGTCAGGAGCGGCTGACCGGCGCCGACGCGTCCCTGCAGCTCACCGCTGTGGTGTCACAAGCCGCGCTGGAGCGGTGCGCCCGGCAACCTGGAGTAGGCGCTGCGCAGCTCGCCCAACTGGCCGACCGGTCGCAATGGCGCAATGTGGAGCTACGGGTACTGCCGTTCGACGTCGGTCTGCATGTCGGCATGGCCGGACCGTTCAGTTTGCTCAGCTTCCCCGACGAGTTACTCGATGACGCGGCTTATCAGGAGTATGCGGTCGGCGGGCACGTGATCGATGACGAGTCGGTCGTCTCTGCGCTATCTATGCTGTTCGGCAAGCTGCGCGGCCAGGCGCTGGATTGCCGCCAAAGCCTGGCCATGATCGCGCAGCTTGCCGAAAGCACCCGTTGATCAAGGCGAAATGAGGCGTGATCCATGCACGACCTAACACCCGCGTTCCGAAAGAGTACCTACTCCAACGACCAAGGGGCCTGTGTCGAGGTCGCCGATCTGCCCACCGGCGGCCAGGCGGTACGGGACAGCAAGCTCGGCGACGACAGCCCGGTGCTGACGTTCGCTACCGCCGATATAACCGCGCTGGCCACTGCGCTGCGGGCCGGTCAGTTCGACCGCTGACCGCAACGAAGACGGCCCCCCCGCCCGCCGAGATGCAGGTGGGGGGCCGTTCGTTGTGGCGGCAGACGCTGCCTGGGGTGTGGTGCTAGCGGAGGCGGTCCTGTCGGCGCGATCCGTTCGTACAGGCAGTGGACTGCTGGGCAGCGTTTTCCGCCTGCCAGCAACGCGACAGCGGCCAGCAACGTGCTGGCGACACCCCTTCTGAGCAGGCTCTTTGGCAAGTGCACCCAGCAGTCACGTTGCACAGCGACGCTTTCTACCGAATGTGACCCACGTCACAGACGTCGGTCGTGACCTGCACAAACGGTCTCAGGTCGCGCGCTCAGGAAGGGCCGTTCACAGCTCGACAACCATTTTTCACGACGGCAACGGTCCTGGGGGTGTCGATAGGTGCGTATATGGTCCGCCGCGCAAGTCCCCCGCGAGAAAAGGAGATGAAATCGTGGAACCCCCGGCGGCGATTGTCGCACTCGTCAACGAAGTGTTAGGGGTAGTGCGGGAGGCCATGGTGGACTGGACCATGACCGCCCGACTGTGTGTGATCATCATCGTGGCAGCAGCCGCGACGTGCATCCTTGGATTGCTACTCCGCTAAACGGTGGTCACCTTAGGGCGTTCGCGACTGATCGTCCACCGCCCAGGTGTCCGCGCTGGCTGCCGAGTGCAAGGCCGGACGGCTCGGCCGCTGACCGAGCAACGAGGACGGCCCCCCACCTGCGAGCTGCGGGCGGGGGGCTGTGCTTGTCAACCGTTAAAGACACGCCCGCCGGGTGCTGCGTGCTCGACGAAAAAACGCGCCAAGGCCCTTTCGCGCGATTTTTTAACGCGGGTGTGGCACACTGCGTGAGCCAGTAGGCCTACTGCAGGACTACCGGTGGCCGGGCACTGTGAGGCCAGGGTAGGGATGCTGGACACATCCCCAGCCCTAGCCTCATGCATCAGTGCACCGCCTTCCAGAGTTCCACGCTGACCAGCAGTAGTTGTACGACAGTGGTGAGGAACAGGACGAGCTTCCTGGGCCACCCGTCCTCACCGCTGTCATCATCCTCAGCCGGGATTTGCGATCACCTCCTCTCAACCTGTCGTTGAGGTGGGGAGGTTGCGGGGCGACCGCTGCCCGAGTGGAGACTACGAGCCAGAGTGCGGTCGAACCCACTGCCGTGTCGGCGTGTCGGCGTCATTGCTCACAGAAGCTGGGTCTCCCAGGAGTTGACCGGTGCGCTACCGCGCTGGTCAATCGGCAGCGTCCTACCCGTGGTAAACACGAACAGGCTCGTCATGGCCAGTGCGCTGCCAGCGCAGCCCGGCAGCATCGGTGAACGCAATCGTCACAGAACGGGCAGTGATAATTTTGTCGAGGTCACCGGGGTCGCCGGTGTAGGAGTAGGTGAAGGGTACGGAATGTGACGCGCCAGCGATGAGCACATTGATCGGGCGATAGGAGCTATCGGCACCCTCGCCCCAGTCCGCCGGGCGCCACGGCCCCGACCGCGTATTGCGCGGCTTCGTCGTACCCGTAATCCGCACAATCCGTGGCTGGCGTATTAGTTGATCACTATCATTGGTGATCACTACCTGCGCAGGGCCCAAAAACCCCACTTGCTCATTGGGTGGATGCGTCACCTCGAAGGTCACCGACCTGGCCTGGCTAACAGCCCGATCGCGCCGGTCCGAGCGCGCGATCGACAGCGCGACCAGCACCGCGCCGAACGTGGCCACCGCACCGGCACACTGACCGATCGCGGCCACCCAGTTGGCGAGGTCCGCCTGCGTCGGGGACACGGCGTGTCAGCCTAGACGATCACGCAGTCACAGTTCGCCGGTCAGGCGGTCACCGGCCGGTGCGCCTCGGCTCCGCAGATCTTCTCCGGCCCGTAGGCGGTGTCCTCGGTCCAGCAACCTGACGACTAGCCGCCGGGCGCTATGTCCGTTTTGCCCAGCTCCGTTGATCATGGCGTTCGGAAAACCCCGGTAGCGATCTTGGAGGCGCATTGTTGCTGGTCACCCGGTGTGTGGCGGTGTAGTCCGCGATCTTGTGGGACGCTTTGCGATCATGGTTGGACGCTGGGCAGACCATGGCGGGCGATGACACTTCCGATGGTGCTCGACAGGGCGACCGGCGGCAATTCGGCGGAGGCCTCGATGGCTTCCGCGCCGGATCGGGCGTTACGGGCCCTGGCGAGGATGGCGGCCAGGTTGCGGATGCTGGTGCTGTCGCAACCGGCGGCGAGATGGATCAGCGTGGCGCGCTCGGCGTCGCTGATGTGCACACCGGCCAGTGAATCCAAGAGCCAGCCGAGGTTGCGTTTCGCCACCTTGGGCAGCGACGCGGCGGGATCGTAGGGCACTTTCATCAGGCCTTTCTGTCAAATCGCGTCGGTGCTTTGCATGTGGCACATCGTCACGTTTGCTACGGCGGTCGCGAATACCGACGCCCCGGCGCCGCCGCGGCCACCGAGCACCGCGAGCACTCGTCCCGGGTCGGCCGGCGACTCGACCGCATCGGCCAACCTGCCCACCAGCCATGCTTCCGCGTCCGGCAGCACAGCCACGTGCTGGGCACCGACCGCGACCGCAGACTGCCACACCTCCGGGTCTCCGTCCGTCGAGACGATCACCACGCCGTCTCTGCGGGGTAAGCCAGCGGTGGCACTAGCCATTGCTGCGCCGACGTCAAGCAGGACCAGCGCGGCGCAATGCCACTGTTCACGGGCAGTCGCAAAATCGGTGACCCGCTGCGGATCACACCCCGCTGCCGCCGCCAGTCGGGCGACCTCATCGGCCAGCGCACCTGGCTCCATGATCATCATCGGCTGCCGGCCAGCCGTGCGCCCACCGCTTGTCTGCACTGTTGCCCCCCACAGGTCCCGCGCCCCGTGCTCCCCGGGGGCGTCCGGTCTCACTGTTGTTGCGCCGGGTTGCCCTGGCCAGCAGCTCATGATCGACATGTGGATAACGGGAGCGCTGTGGATAGAGCACGGACGTTGCCTCATATGCTGGCCGACTGTGAGCTCATCCAGCCTGGACGCCTCGGGCATCGCAGCGTTCTTCGACCTGGACAAGACCATCATCGCCAAGTCCAGTGCGTTCGTGTTCTCCCGAGCGTTCTTCCAGGAAGGTCTGATCAACCGGCGCGCGATCCTCAAGAGCACTTATGCCCAGTTCATGTACCTGCTGGCGGGTGCCGACACCGAGCAGATGGAACGGATGCGGGCGCACATCACCGCGCAATGCACCGGCTGGGACATCGCCCAAGTGACCGCAATCGTCGAGGAGACGCTGCACGACGTCGTGGACCCGCTGGTGTACGCCGAGGCGACCGAGTTGATCGCCGCGCACCACCAGCGGGGCGAAGACATCATCGTGGTGTCGGCGTCAGGGGTGGAGGTGGTAGCGCCGATCGCCAAGATGATCGGCGCGACGCACACAGTGGCCACTCGGATGGGAACCCACGACGGTCGGTACACCGGTGACGTGGAGTTCTACTGCGCGGGAGAGAACAAGGCACTGGCCGCCCGGCGGCTGGCCGAGGAGCAGGGTTACGACATGCAACGCTGCCACGCCTACTCAGACTCGATCACGGATCTGCCGCTGCTGGAGGCGGTCGGCCACCCGACGGCGGTGAACCCGGACCGAGCGCTGCGCCGCGAGGCCGTTGCGCGGGGCTGGCCGGTGCTCGCATTCTCTAACCCGGTGTCACTGCGGACCCGGATTCCGGCACCCTCCGGTGCACAGATCGCCGCAGCTGTCGGATTGGGTGCAGCGGCCGCTGCCGGCGTCGCCTGGTACGGATTACGGCGACGGCAGCGTTGAGTCAAGTCGGCTCAATGGGTCGTCGCTTGCCTCAAACGAGTGGCTCTGACCCGCGAATTTCACGAAGAGTAACCAAAGTGCAGTGCCTGATCGGGCCCCTTGCTGTGCCCCCGGTCACGGAGTAGACATGACTGCACGGACATCTGGAAGGCCAGGGGCGGTGCGGCAGAGAAGTACCGTCAACCCCGTCTGGAGCTCCGTGCACGGGCGTCGGGCACCCCACGCGCAGCACGCCGCGGGAGGCTTGTCGTCAAGGGTCTGCGTGCCGTGTCCTCTGGGGATACGGGCGCCGAGACACCGCAGGGTACGACACGAGTTGCACGCTTGGTACCCCGGCAGTCCGTGCGGACGGCGGCGCG